>NZ_JABXKN010000109.1:0-118566 GCF_017115065.1 Nostoc sp. JL23 | reverse complement strand
CATTTGCTATTTCGGCGAACGCATTTGCTATTTCGGCGAACTCATTTGCTATTTCGGCGAACTCATTTGCTATTTCGGCGTGTCCAGAACGCACTCTACTGGCGTGTCATTACTCAAATGTTGCAAAAAAATGTAGCAAAAAAAATGGTTGGGTGGAGGCTTTGCGTAACCCAACATCCTGATATGTGTTGGGTTGCGCTCCGCTCCACCCAACCTACATTTAATGCTCACAAATCTCAAAAACGTATTGCTTGCACATTTAAAAGGCGATCGCAATTCCTCACAAATCTCAAAAACACAAAGAGTGATTCCAAGAGCGATCGCAAATCCTCACAAATCTCAAAAACACATTGTCGATTAAAAACAGCCAGCAAGTCTTACTGGGGTAGTAAGCTGCGGGAGACTTTAATCCCTCTGGCTGGTTTGACTACACAAAACTGTCCCTCTCCGACTCCCAAAAGGAACAGACTTGAACTAACGCAGAGAAAGGTTGGTTGACATCTGACGTTAAAAGAAATCAGCCATCCAAGGAGAACTACCTGCAAATATTTGCGTAGCTGCTGAAATAGCGGTTTCTGTCCCATACAGTTTTCCGGCTATTTGCAAATGGTAGGGAGCGAACAAACTTGTATATAGTGGTGCTAATTCTCGGACATCTAACTGCAACTCACCCTTTCCACCTTTTGTAACTTCACCGCGTCCATTGGCAACAGAAAGAATGAATTTACCATTGTTTGCATCTAGCAAATTATCTTGAATATCTAAATGCAATTCAGTTTCAATTCCCGAAGGATAACCCCGCATTTCCAGCGCCTTGACTACATCTACTACCCGCAGCATCCAACGCATCGTATTCTTAAGTTTGGCAGTTTGCTCTGGTAGCAGCAATGTCAAAGAATCGGTTACAGAACTCCTCCATCGCACGTGTTCAATTTGGGAGCGATGACTGGCAAGAAAAGACCAGAATGTTTGTGCAGCCGAGGCTGTGAGAATTACCCAATCTTTGATTCGCAAAATTACGCCATCTTCTTTTGAATGTTGACTGAAGAGGATATAGCCTTCGGGTTTCTCTTTTGTACCGATAAAATATGCGTAAAATATTTCCTTCTCATCTGGTTGAATTAAGCGTTCCCAGATTGCGGGATGTCGGTCTAAATATCCATGCGTTTGTCTCGCCTGCTGCTGATATAGTTGATGAAAGACTTGATGATTGATATTCACTATGGGTTGCAAAGGTAAGGATTGCTCTCGCACTTGGATATTCCTAGTAGCAACTTCCCAATTACACCAGCTACCCCCTTGCTCATAGCCGACTTTTCGATACAGAGTTTGCACAGCTGGATAAAGAGCAGAGAGCGGTATACCTCTAGCATAAAGTTCCTTGAGCGTCTGCTGCATGAGAGCGATCGCTGCTCCCGAACCACGGTATTCTGGAGCAATACCCACTGCGGCGATTCCTGTCATTGGTACACGCACACCACCCCACCACTGACCCATATCCAGAGTTGCCAATCCACCAACTAATTGCCCAAATCCCCGAATAATACGGAAATTTTTTACGCCAATGAGATTAATATAAGCTTCCTCGCCACCAACTCCGCTGATGAAACACTGCTCAAGGATATATATCAGCTGCTGAATATCCTGTGGATCGGCAAGAGTGCTGTATTCAAATTGAGCCGTCATCTCTCATACCATTAGTAGGACAAAAACACAATCACACTACAGCAGATGTTGCCCTAATACTTGAGCAATTTCATCGCCATAAAGCTCCGGAATAGCCTCAATTATACTACTGCACGTTTAGTTTTAAATGTTGGAATACCTATACCATTTCTTTGGGAAGCTGCATATATTTATCTCCCGGCTACGCCTTCCCTCCAAAGCATCTTCATGGAGAATTGATATTACACTGGTAAAAATTTTTAATGAGTTACTTCAGGACTGTTTATTCTATTTTTAGGGCAGTTGCTCTTAACAAACCACTTACAAAAAATATGTTAACAAGTTGGATTTACCTTATAATTGCAATTATTTTTGAAGTTTCAGGCACAACTTGCATGAAATTATCAGAGGGATTTACTAAAATAGTTCCTTCAGTATTAATATTTGTCTTCTATGGACTTTGTTTTACTTTTTTAACCTTTGCTCTCAAGAGACTTGAAGTAAGTGTCGCCTATTCTGTTTGGGCTGGATTGGGAACTATTCTAGTAGCTCTTATTGGGATTATTTGGTTTCGGGAATCTGCCACATTAATCAAACTTGTGTCGATCTCCTTAATCATCATCGGGGTGATTGGGATCAACGCAAGTCAGTGAAGGGGACAGGGAGGCAGGGAGTAGGGAGCAGGGGGGCAGGAGAGAGGGTTTGCAGATTTTATACAGCTTAGTATTGGCTGTTTTAGCTAAACATTGCTTAGGTAGCGGTGAACGAATTGAATGGCGATCGAACCTTCTCCGACACCAGATGCCACCCGTTTAATTGAGCCGTAGCGGACATCTCCGGCTGCGAAGATTCCGGGAATGTTGGTTTCTAATAAGAAAGGAGAGCGTTCTAAAGACCAACCACGAGGAGATTTGCCATTATGCAGCAAGTCTGGCCCTGTGATGATAAACCCCTGAGCATCGCGTTGAATAACGCCATCGAGCCAATCAGTTTTGGGGCTAGCACCGATGAAAATAAACAGCGATCGCGCCGACACAGTTTCGGTTTGTCCAGTGTTGGCATGGGCAATGACAATTGCTTCTAAATGTTCCTCTCCCTTCACTTCCACAACGCTGCAACCTGTGCAAACTTTGATATTTTCAGTCGCGGCAATTTGGTCAATCAAATATTGGGACATACTTGATGCTAGTGACTCACCCCGCACTAACATAATCACTTTGCTGGCATATTTAGAAAAGTGCATTGCTGCCTGTCCAGCAGAGTTTGCCCCGCCTACCAAGTAAACCTCTTCGTTGGTGCAGGCGATCGCCTCAGTCATCGCAGCACCATAGTAAATTCCTGCTCCTGTGAGCTTCTCGGCTCCTGGAACCTTTAGCCAACGGTAGGAAACGCCAGTTGCAACTAAAAGTGCATGGCAACTAATCTCGCTACCATCCGCCAATTCCAGAACCCGATAAGGATCTTCCAGTCGAACCCCAGTTACTACTTGAGGAGTGAGAATTTCTACGCCAAATCGCCGCGCCTGGGTCACTCCCCGCCTTGCTAAATCATTGCCACTCAAACCAATAGGAAACCCCAAATAGTTCTCAATCCGCGAACTCGTACCAGCTTGTCCTCCTGGCGCTTCACGCTCAATTAAGACAGTACTCAATCCCTCAGAAGCACCATAGACGGCGGCTGCAAGTCCGGCAGGTCCAGCACCCACGATCGCTAAGTCATAGAAGGGGCGCTCTGCCTGAGTTTGCAGTCCAATTTTGGCGGCAATTTCTAAATTAGATGGTTGAATTAACCGGGAACCATCGGGAAACAGCACCAAGGGTAATTGTTGTCTACAATCAGCTTGGGCGTATTCCACCAATTTTTCTGCATCCGGCTCCAGTTCAATATCTAACCACTTAAATGGAACCTGGTTCCGTGCTAGGAAGTCTTTCACCTGATGTGAAAAAGGCGACCAGCGATTACCAATGACTCGAATGCCTTCAAAGGGTGGGCGGAATCCAGCTAGCCAGTCGTCTAGCAAATCATCTAAAACCGGATATAGTCTCTCTTCTGGTGGATTCCAGGGCTTGAGTAAGTAATAATCAAGTCTGGCACTATTAATCGATTTAATGGCAGCATCCGTATCTGCATAGGCCGTCAGTAAGGCACGTTTCGCATCGGGAAAAATGCCTTTTGCTCGTTCCAGGAACTCCACGCCTCCCATTTGGGGCATACGTTGATCCACCAAAAATAGAGCAACTGCTTCATTCCGCAATTTTAGTTGCTGCACCACATCCAGAGCCGTGATACCTGAATCTGCCCGGACAATGCGGAAGCGATCGCCATACTGATGACGCAAGTCTCGTGACACCGCTTGCAATACTTCTGGATCGTCATCGACGGTTAAAATTGCTGGTTTCGCCATAACTACTGTTACTTAACAATTGCAGTGTCTAGCCGTTGTCTTCAAAAATTTGTCGTCAAAATATCTACTGTTTAACCAGTTGCTTTAAACGAAAGTATGCCTCTTCTGGTGTCAGCGGTTCCGATTGACTTTGATTGGGTATATAAAATACCCAGGTATCAGGAAAGTAATGCACTACAAAGCTGGGAATCAAACCCAAGCTTACTGCTTGCTTGCCGAGTTTTTCAGTTTGTTCCTCTAAACTCAGTTGGTCATGAAATGAGTGTTCAGCCATACTTTTGCATCTCCCTGTACTTTATTTGACCCTGGAAGAAGGTTCAAAACCAGCATTGCACGAATTTAGCTAAAGGTGATTTACTATTCACCATGTTTTAGGATGAGCTTGAGAATATTTTGGTAGTAAACCTAAATAATTTCAAATATGCTTTCGTAGAAAATCATAAAACTATTTTGGTCATTCAGGGTAACTGAAATTGGATTGAATCAGGCAACAGGGCATTCCTTGCGTGTGAGGTCTGAAGAAATCATCTGTTTCCCTCTATACTCGTACTCGGCACTATAAGTAAGTAGGCGATCGCTCCGGCTTGCGTGGGTACAGTGATGGACAGAGTACAAGGGAGCCATAAAATGAATGATGATTGTGTCACCGATGACTAGCTAACGCTTCTGCACTCGCGTTCGCTATCGGTGACACTAGCTAGTTCCCAGAGGAGTTGTAAGACGGATAATTTATGTTGTCTCTCTCACTTGCTTCCAACTGCTGCCTTTTGGTACAAGCAATAGCAATGCTTGTCTACCATTGCACCAACTTTAGAGGGAAAAGCTCAATTTAAACAAAATCGCAATCCTTATCTAAACCCCAATGGGAACAAATCTCTCCAATCGGCTAATTGTTGGCTGTAATGACTGGGCTTCAACAAATAGCGCACTTTGCTCATCAAAAGCAGTCCAATTTTGGTTATTGGATAAAGGCTCAGAAGCAACAATAACTTGGTTTGGCTGCTTGAGTTCATCATAAGACCAATAAAGAGTAGGTGCTTGTGTGCGATAAGCATAGCGAATTGCTGCAACTGCTTGACCATCACTGACAATTACATTGGCACTAAAGCTGGTGTCGTGTTCTGATGCCAACTTAGTCAATTTTTGAAGTGTGGCATTTAATGCTGACAACAGAGTGCTGTTTGGAGACGACTGCCACATTTCCACTAGTAAGGCGAAGATGTGTTCAGAGTCAGTCGTGCCTTTAATCAGGCGGTAAGTGGAATCAGAGAGGCTCTCACGTATTGGTCTACAAAGAGTTTGTTGAAAGTTTGATATCTCGCCATTATGCACAAACAAAAGTTTCCCACTACGAAATGGCTGACAATTGCTAATGTCGAGGGATTCACCTATCCCAGCTAATCGGACATAGCCGAGAGTACAACTGGATTGTACATAGTTGCTCAACTCTTCCAGATTCGGTTCGTTCCACAGCGGGATAGTATTTCGGTAAATAAAGGGTTTACCCACTTCGTCGTACCAGCCTACACCTACTCCGTCTCCACACACTACTCCTGATTTTAATTCCAAAGGACTGTAACTTTGTTTGTAGAGCGAATGCTCTTGTTTATACAGCAACTCATCTAAGAGGATGGCGTTACCAAGATAGCCAATTAATCTACACATAAAAAAACGATGTTGCTGAAAGAGTAAGAAAAATCAGTCACAAGCCCCGATAGAAATCGAACTTTTTAACTGGACAATTATTACAAAACACTACTAATTTAACAACTATTGTTTATCTTGTGTATGTTTTAACTGTGACTTTAGTCATGGTTTAGTTTATAATTTTCAAAAATCTTTTTTTAAAATTTAAGGATTTTATCTTCTTGAACAAGAAACTAAAAAAATTAAGTTAATTAACTTTAGTATTGCATCGTAGATGATGTATATTAATCTGCTAATTAGACAGGAAGGGGTTGAAGCTGAAATTACAGCAAAGTTTGGAAAATACGGTTCAGTTCTACACTGATTATGAGTCAATACGGTTCAGTTAATAAAAATCGTAGATTTCTTCAGTTACGTGGTATCCGAGAATACTTACCATGCTGCTGACCATGCTGTTAAATTTTGAAGGCTTTCAAATTTAGTGTTTCCAAATGGGTAACACCAGTTTGAGATTGGTATTAATGATTAATTTTAGTTTAACTTTAGATTCATACAAGGAAAAATTCTTTAGAAGAAAGAGATGACTACGTTGAAGATACTGCAACAGTCCAAGATTTGCCTAAACCTGTTGATGATGCCCAAGATATTGATGACAGCAGCAATACACTTGTTTTTTAATGGTTACTTAATCAAGCACTGTGGCATTTTTATCCTGAGCCGATGAATATTTTTTTAGCTCTGCAATCACAGTCATTTATAATTATCATTTAAATGATGTAATTACTGTTAATTACGTCTTGCTAAAAATGTATAACAGAAGCTAAACTAATATTTATTCATTACCTTTGTTTGAGCTTGATTTGTAAATTATCCGTTCGCATTATAAGGATTTTAGAGAACTATGCCAATTAAAAAACATATTAATCTTAATCAAGGATGTTTCCTTAAGCCTGCAAATAAACAGATAGTTCTCAATTTAGCCAGTGAAGATATTTTAAATTTAATTACGCAAGAATTAAAAACTCGTTACTCTCCAGAAACTCAAAAAAACCTAAATGAGGAGAGTTCAAAGTTATTACCTAATTTTGTATTTCAAGAATTATTACAACGCCAACAGCAGGTAGTAGATGTTAACCCAGATAGCTTAATTGTTGTTAGCTGTCAGATAGCAGAGGCAGAAGTCGATGATTTGGGATTTAATTTAAATATCGAAGTATATTTTGTCCTTGGAAATACAAAAGGTCAAAACCATTTTCGGGCTAATAAAATAGTCCTTTGGTCGAATATATGGGGTGATGAAGAACAGCCTTTTGATTTAGAAGATGAACTAGGTGAACAATTCTGGACAAGTTATCAAATTCAGTTGCTTTTTGATGAAAAAGAGCAGCAAACAATTGAAATGGAACTATCACAAATAGATGATTATGCCGCGAGGTTAGAATTTTCACCATCACTGAAAAGATTTTCACCATCCATAGTCCCCTTTACAGATAATGATTTATAAAAATTATACCAATTTGAAAAAAGAATGCGACAAATAGACCATTTGTAGAGACGAGATTCATCGCGTCTTTAGCCAAAGATGTGTTGCAATCATTAATTGAATTGGTATTACTATCCGCACATACAGTGAATGTAAATTAATCATTTATATTCACTGAGGATTTTATTTTTTGGAAGTTCTCTTTTAAAAAGATAAAGTCTTCAATCCCTCCTACATCCTCATTGTGGTTCGATAATTGAACCCATAAATAAAATGTTTCCCGTTTGATTATCCCTGATGGCACAGAAGAAAGGACGATCGACAATCATTCGGAATGGTTCTGGTTCTTGTCTCGAAGATGTTGCTACTATTCCCACTGAAGTAGCCGCCGCCGCTTCAGTCCCTTCTTCGTTCACTTCAACAAAAGTTTTATGCTTGACTTGGCTAATGGCAAAATTTTTACCCATGTCAGAAAAATTGGCTTTGTTGCTGAAAGCCTCCTTCATGCCTAAAGTTTTTAAAGCATCATTGAGTGTAATATCGTAATCTGTTTTGAATCGGGGTAGACGAATAAACCCTTTTTGATTGTTAAACTGAGTCATCCATTTTTCCCAGTTCTCAATATTCAAGTTTTGATAAAAGGCTTTGAGGTTAGAATTCTTTTTGGGTAAGAAGATATAAAAACTTATCTTACCATCTTTCCCATAAGGTAAACTAACTGCCTGAAATTTTTCGCTTTCATAGTATGTATAATCACCCTTCTGTGACATCATTGGGTGTTGTTTTTGCCTACCAGATGTGATGTAAAAAGGGTATGGAGCAGTTTGTTTCTTATCAAACTCGTTAGTCCAATTACCTTTAAAATATATGGCATTAATCAGAAATAATACCTGATTTGGTTCAATTTTTTCAACTATTTTAGTGATTTTGCCATTAGTATTTTCTTTGACCCAGTTATTGATAATACTAGATGCGGCGGCATCTTTAAAGTTTAAATTGCTGACTTTGGCTTGATAGAACTCCTGGGTTCTCTTGAGAAAGTCTGGTGCAAAGCTAACATCTTGATTTGCCCAAAGTGAGTTAGCGATTTTCAATTGCACTTTTGCATCTGAATTGTCTAAAAGCTGTTTTAATACCGCCGCGTAAGAAGAGTTGATTTCTGGTAGATTCATCCCCTGTAATTCTAGGGTTTTTGCCATTGCTTGTTGAGTCGAACCGCTAGCGCCGTTGTAAGTCATAGCAAGAGCGATCGCAACACTCGAAGGTGAGATAAAAATATTTTTCTCACCCCAATCGTTTTTCAGAACTTCTGAGAATAGTTTGAAGCCAAACTTATTGCTAGATTCAACGATTTTTGTATCCGTTTTCGCTGTTTTTTTTTGCAATGGAGTTTCTGGCTGAGGTAAACTAGATTGGGCAAGGGCACTTTTATTACTATCGACTTGAGAACACCCTAATACACTGAATAAAACGACACTTGCAGCTGCCAGAGCATAACGTCTGCCTAGACTAACACCGTAACGTCTTTGCAGGAAATTTTCTTTCGCATCACTCAATTTATGGCGATTCATTCTGCTACCTCACTTGCCAAAGATTCCCGATTTGTGCTCAGAGTTGACGCAGATACTGTGTCAATGACTAACTATTGCATTTACTCCAATAGAAAAATGGGACTGTTACAGTTTTCGTAACAGCAAATTAGTAGCTCAGAGTAATTAAACACAACTTGTGGAGTTGCTAATTCCTTATTGAGACGGCTATACAGACGACTGATAAAAAATTTTGATTTCTAAGAATTTTTATCTTTACGTATAAACGTATTGTAAGCTACGTAATCATAAAATAACCACTTTTATTAGGTTTTTATAGATCGAATAACCTTTCTCAGAAGCATGAAATCTCGTTCCCATACGGAGCATGAGAACGAGAAAAATACTGTAATTTTACACAGATATTTGTGCTAATCTATTTCAATTAACAGGAACACTCCACCAAGCTAAACTATAGGCTTGAGTCGCTTCATTGAGCTTTTGACGAAACTGAACACGGATTTTGTAATTGCCAGCAGCAGGAACAGGGCAAAAAATATGTTCTACACTATCGATTTGGCTGATTGAGGAGCAAATAGCACCAGCTTCAGAATTTTGAGCATCAGCTTTTACTAAGTAGAGGTCGAGATTATTTAAGCCGCGATCGCGAAAACTTTCACTTAAGTCATATTGCTGGTTTTTATTTTTATCGTTGAGTTCTACCAATCGATCCCAACTTAGGGTGACAGCAACAAAACTTCCCTGCTTTAACGGTTTTGCTAATATATAGTCAACAGATGCTCCGACATCAACTGTGCGATAATCCCAACCAATAGCTGGCACTGCTGCTGATGCTTGCCATTGACCAGCATTAAATTGCTGATAAGCGCGAAATGCATTTAAATGACCCGCTCCCATTTGGGCATCCAAAGGAATTTTTGGATCTTTATAAGCATCAGAATCTAGCCAGTTTTGATTTTGTTTATCAATTAGCGTCCGAGTCATTCCCAACTTTAAGCCATCGCCGCTATCTAAAATTTTGTCTGCTGAATTCAGCAATACAGCTTTCATTACTTGATGACGCCGAGAATCAATGCTCCAGTGGGGTTGTTTTGTTCGCATCTGTCGGTCAGCAAGTTCCTGCAACAGAGCAACAGTAGCTGTAACTTGAGGCGCCGCAAAACTTGTACCTGTAACCTTGTTCAATTTGCCATCTGGATTAAGCAAGGGAATATTATTGCCAGGAGCAACTAAACTGATAGCGCGACGCCCATCAAGGTCAAATTCCCTTCCAGCCAGTCTTCCACTCACCCCTTGGTTAACACCCGCCAGATTCGCCACGTCTACTTTGTTAAAGACTTCCCCTCGGCGGGATGAAAAAGCCACGTTTATTCCGTTAAAATTATCGGTAGGAATAGGAATACCACCCTTACCCTGGTTGCCAGCGATCGCATACAAAACATCATGAGCGCGACTAGACCAGTCAACACATAAAGTTAGTAAAGCATTGCCGTCTAAAGTAGCCTCCGGTCGAGGATCGCGGCTCAGAGGTTCTCCAAAGCTAAAGTTAATAGCACGGACATCCCCACTATTTTGGAGCGCTATGTGCTGTGCCGATAAGCATTCTTCTGGCTGACCCATGTTTTTAGTCGAACCCACCGCTGATGAATACAATCGCGCTCCCGGCGCAACTCCTGGTAATGCTTTATCTTGACTCACCATTACACCAGCGACATTGTAAGCGTGGGGGTCAACACCATTATTAGACTTAGCTGGGCCATTGCGTAAGAAAACCGCTGCTAAAGATATGGCACGATTTTTAGACACCGCCTTATCCCACCCAAACATTCCCGGCCGGCCAATTTCCACTTGACCAATAGCAATCTTGCGACCGATTAAATTATAAGGAGGTTTGTGTAGCTTCAGAGCATCAATGCCGTTAGTTCCTAGTGCAGATTCTAAAGCTGAAGCAATTACTGGCGCACTCAGACAAGAAGCAGTTAATCCCCAAAATATCCAGGTTAGTTTTTTAGTCATTAGTTATTAGTCATTTGTCATTTGTCATTTGTCATTGGTCATTGGGTATGGTGAAGAGGACAACAAGATAAGGGATCTAACTTTTGTCCCCTTGTCTCCCCTGTCCCCCTGCCCCTCTGCTCCCCTGCCCCTCTGCTCCCCTGCTCCTCTGCTCCTCTGCTCCCCTGCCTCCCCACTCCCACTCCCCAAAAAACCGGGATCAAAATTATGAGTCTTGTTCAATGTTTTGTTACAATGCGTACAGACGAGGACGCTTAAAAATCCACTAGCCATGACCCAAAACCTATCTCAAAAGCCCATTGTAATTTCTCCATCTATCCTATCAGCCGATTTTAGTCGCCTGGGTGACGAAATTCGTGCCGTAGATGCAGCTGGAGCAGATTGGATTCATGTTGATGTCATGGACGGTCGTTTTGTACCTAATATTACGATAGGCCCTCTGATTGTGGAGGCGATTCGTCCGATTACAACCAAGCCGCTGGATGTCCATTTGATGATTGTGGAGCCAGAAAAGTATGTAGAGGGATTTGCTAAGGCTGGTGCTGATATTATCTCCGTACACTGCGAGCATAACGCTTCTCCACACCTGCATCGCACCTTGGGGCAAATAAAAGAGCTTGGTAAGAAAGCTGGTGTTGTACTTAATCCTGGTACCCCTCTAGAACTAATTGAATATGTTCTAGATTTGTGCGATTTAGTACTAATTATGAGCGTCAACCCTGGTTTTGGTGGTCAAAGCTTTATCCCTGGTGTATTACCCAAAATTCGCAAGCTGCGCCAAATGTGTGATGAACGTGGTCTTGACCCCTGGATTGAAGTGGATGGGGGACTGAAGGCAAATAATACCTGGCAAGTTTTGGAAGCGGGAGCCAATGCGATTGTCGCCGGTTCAGCTGTGTTTAACGCAAAAGATTATGCTGAGGCTATTACAGCAATTCGCAACAGCAAGAGTCCTACTCCAGAATTAGCCAAGGTTTAATTCATTTTTGAATTAATCAATTCATTAAGCATGGAAGCGAAAAAGAATGTAGAGACGTAACGGTGCTACCTCTCTACAAGGGTTCTAGATTAATTTCACCAGATGTCTAGTATTCACAAAAAGTAAGGTAGGCAATTTGCCTACCTTATTTATTTTTATATATAGATAAAAAACTGGAAGCTATTCAAGTTTTGAACTTCCAGTAGTTGCTATATAAATTGAAAGTTTAGAAACCAAAGATAATCCAGGTTGGGAGGACTAGGATTACAATAGTCGAAAGAGAAGCGTATGAGCTACTAGTTCTACCAGTCAAGGACAACAATTTCACCGTAACTTTTCTATTTCTGTTCCTGGAATTGATGTTAAGCGTTTGCTTTATTAACTAAAGCAACACCAACCACAGGATAGAAAGTTTTATCAGCATTACTCGCACTGTCTGCAGTCAGTGAAAGCTGTGTAAAATTTGGATTGGGGGAATCCACCTCACCAAATTTTCTTTGCTCAGACTTTCTCAAAAAAAGAACCACCAGTAGCAACGGTTGGATTATTGGTCTTGGTCTAGGAGTTATTTACTCCATGAAATGCTGATTACAAAAGTAGTCAGCTTGATTTATTTCATAGTCAGAACTAATCGTTGATTTTATTTTTTAAATTAACTTGCTTGCTAAATCACCTCTATTTTAATTGAAATTGCAGTTGTTATTAGTTTACCAATATCATTAGTATATATTTGCCATTTTGGCAGATTTTTACAAAAAATTATCAAATTAATGACTGCTATAGAAAACCTGTCATGCTATAGATTTCAAATTAGCATAACAGGCTTTCAGATAATCAATCAGCTTTAGAGGAGAATCTATTGATTCTAAATACTTTTTAATTGAATCCACAGGATTTCAAGGAAATGTCTTGAACATTTTCTGGTTTTAATGGCGATTTGCTTGATTGATGTTCGTTAACTTGCTGTGTCAATCTCTGGTCTAAACTACCCGCACGGATTTCTGCTTTTTGCTTTCTAACTACTTCTAGATAAGCTACGTCTTTAATTTTGCTTAAGCAGCGGACGACACATTATTATCAGACCGAGAATCATGAGCATGTTTCAGCATTTTTAGATTTTCACTTTGCTGTTGTTTTGTCCTATCTGCTTGAGAGTTCTCTTTGAGCAATCGATTGTAGGTGCGATATGGAATGTAATGGAGAGGATTATAACCACCAAATCGCAACATTAAAACACATGCCCAAGAATACTTTCCAGCAAGAATTGCTTCAACTACTTTGTCAAATTGTTGAGCTTTCACTGTCTTATCTAAGTTACTACTAATACCAGCAATGTCTTGATTCATCATAGTGTTTAGTTATTTTGGGTGAAGTAAACTATTTTCTTCTCTGCGATTGTTGATGTTTCAATTGAGGTGTACAAACTGTACTAGCCTTTTTGCAAATCTTGAATTGCTTGTGGCAAATTATCAGCAATGGAGCGGTGTTTGATGTTTACAAGGGATAAGAATCCTTAAGTAAATAAAGTTTCTTGGTTCACACGCTTATATTTCTTACTACTGTTGAATTAGGCAATTTCCGGGAAGTTTGCATATTTTTTTAGACTAAGAGAGAAAATATATTTATCTTTGAGCGTTAATAACACCATTCGTATTTATACTATTTTTTGTAGTTACTGTCATCTCCTAATCTAGTATATTTATAGGTCAAATTTACTGAATATATTCCGATACTTCCTTGTGTATTGTGCAGCTTTTAGTTTTGTCCTCTTTTGCTAATTCTTGGGGGGTCTTACCCCTCACCCGATATCATTTTAAAACCTTTATTATTATCGAGTAACTAGAAAACAATACCATTAAATAGAATGTAAAACAACTTGTAAAAATATTAGGCAATAGAGAATAAAACCGTTCAAAGCCATAGGATTGAACCTATTTTTTGAATAAGTTGGATTAGACAATAATACTTATTAGACTTGTCTTTATTTGTTTGCCAAAACTACAGCTTTAGCGTATCTAAATATAATCGCTGTAACCCGAACGCAAATATTTCATAAGGATCAGCCAGTCATCAGAAAATAGACCAGTTGTAAAATAAAATTACTGGTCATAGATAATATAGATAGATAGTTATAACGAGCCTTAGCTGAGTTAATAAAAAGATCTGCAAATGGATAGATTTACTCAAAAAATGTAGCAAGCTCAGTTTGTAGAATATTAGAAAATTTAATAATATATATAAAGCTAATTAATACAGAAGATTGTTAAGTTGATTCAGCAGAAAATTATCATTTATATATGATATGAATATTTAACAGAGTTATAAGAGTTATAAAAGTGAGAGTACAAATGTAGCGGCAATTGGGCTAATGGTGGTACAAGATCAAAAATCAATATGCGATCGCCTTTATCTCTCCAGACAACTACACAATGAATTGTTTGACAATGAGCTATCCAAGGGTTATAATATGAGTCCGGCTTACTAAGACTGCTTACTAAGACTAGTCCTCACTGAATAGCGCTTCACATCCTGAAGTTTGGACTGCTTGTAGTAAAGCGTTGGTGAAATGCACCTGTGAGATTTACTGGCGTTAAGTTACGCAAACTGTAGGGGTTTAAGCGTATGCCCTAATGTTGGCTAATCATTGCCAAACACACAGCGCTACAATCTGATTAACTTTGCTGTTGAGTAAAGGAATAGGCACGTCATAACCTAGTTTTTGATTGTGAACGTAGTCTGGGAAACATTAGCAATATTTATAGCTAAAGCTAGTAATATTTGCATTTTTTGAAAAAGTAGTTTTAAATTCTCAATGCTTCAACTCTTACCATTACTGAAATTTTCCTTCGCTTCCGGAAACACTCGGAAAATAAAATCGCAAATCTAAAGTCTGCTTTCTCAGATGAAGACAGGTTATACCATTTTGGATTTTAGATTTTAGATATTGGATTGTGAAACATCCATTGTACACAGAAGTCGAATTACCCCCTTTAATCCCCCCGATGCATTGGGGGAAATAAGAAAATCTATCTAGTTCCCTCCCCAATACATACGGGGAGGGTTAGGGTGGGGTAAAACCCTGATTAATCAGCTATTTCAGACTTGTGTGTACACCGTAGCCCATATTGGGAGAAGGGGAACTGGAGAATTCGCTTCCTTCTGCTAATTTTGGGAGAGGGACTGGGGGTAAAACTTATACATTCAGAAGATTTCAGCTTAAGTTGACACCAATGACATCTACGTGTATTACATCAAAACGAGAACCGCTTTGATAGTCAATTAATAACTAAGTAAATTCCCCAAATCGCCATTGGCCGCAGGTAAGTGCTAGCGCGAAAAGTACCAGTTGCGGTGATAGCTTCTGGCGTGCGAAATTGCAGACCATTTTCATAAATTTGCTGCACCACAGCTTGCGTCAACCTCAACGCTTCATCTTTCATTCCCATCTGTACTAGAAAAGCCGCCAGCCCAAAGTTTATTCCCGTCCAAACTTCTAAGGGATGAGTAGCTTTGGGATTTTCTGGTGAACCATCACGACGAACACCATTAGCAGCACCAAACTCACCATTACAAAATTTCAAAAAGCAAGCATCATAAACAGTTTTCAGCGCAGAAAGGGCGCGATCGCTCGGTACAATATCAGGTAAGTCCAGCAGTCGGGCGTAAAATTGTCCGCACAATTGATCTGCCATCACTACATCGGAACCACTTTTACTATCCAGTCGGTAATATTCCCCATTCCAGAGTTTTTCTTGGTAAATAGGAAGAGATTGTCGTAACCAAGTTTCATAAGTGGATTTTTGAACCGCCAAGACGCCAAGATCGCCAAGTTTATGAGTTAATAAAATATCGCTAATTGCGATCGCAGCTTCTAACGCCGCTAACCACAACCCACCACAATAGGCGCTGACACCTTGTAATCGCCAATCATCAAAAGTTTGGTCAGGCGCACCAGAATTTTCAGGAATCCCATCGCCGTCGAGGTCAAAAGTTTTCAGGTAGTCGAGGGTTTGAACGATGGCATTCCAGCAATCTGCCAAGAATTCCACATCGTCAGCACCCGTGAGTAAAAAATCACGGTATACTTGCAAGACAAAATCACTACCTAAATCTTTCCATAAATTACAGTCTTGATAGCTAGTGTAGTTAGTTTTCTCCCAAACGTGTTCGTTGGGTGCGCCTAAATCGTGGGGTGTTGCACCTGCAACTTTGCGAACTGCAATCGGGCTTTCGGCTTTAATTGTCATGTAATAGCCAATTATTCGGGGAGTATCATCACCTTGAGGAATCGCCCGTGCAAATGCCCGAATTACCGACTTTTCTAATTCTGGAAACAGCATCAGTAGAGCAAAAGAGCCATACAACCGCACATCTAGACTTTCATACCAACGGTAATCTAAGCACTCCAGCACCGCAAACTGACCGATGGGGTTAAGTTCTGATGCTGCACTCCAGAGAGTACCGCCGCTAGTGAGGTCATAAAGCTCATTAAATAGAGCCATTTTAAACCAGTTGGGTAAATCTTCGCGGTCGAGGATGGGTTTTTGCCAACTTTGAATTTGCGATCGCCAGGTTTGGTATTCTTGTAATGCAGTGGATGCGATCGCCCAGGCGTTGTTGCCATTTTTACCAAAAAAGTCTGTATATCTGCGGTAATAGTTGACTCCAGCCGCAAATTCTGTTATCGGCAAATCCCAAGCCAGGACAAAGGGGATTTCGAGAGTTTCGCCTGGTTGGAGAGTGAAACGGATTGCGATGCCTGCGGCCGGCGTAGCCATCGCACCCCCTAATTGTGTATTCTCTGTTGCTGGAGTAGTATCAACATAATTGGGCAAAGAGCCATCTTTAGCAAAACTTTGCCATATTTCCTCACCCGTTCCTTCAGGATTCCAGCGACTATGATGGAATACTTCCACTTGGGGATGTTTCAGCGTCGCAATACACCAAGTTCCATCGCCTTCTTGCAAAGGTTCATCACTACCAACCCGACCTAAAACACAGCCAAACTGTTGTGTATTTTCAACTATTTGGTTATAGTTTCCTTGACTTTCGCCCCAGCGCGGTTGGTATTCGTAAACCGGACTACCATCATCGCGCACGCGCACTTCGGGAGATTTGAGAGCGTTTGTAAACCAGCCCACCATATTTTGCCAAGTGAGCATAATGCTGAGAGTAATCGGTGCATCTGTGGGATTGTGGGCATTCCAGAGGAATATCGCCACAGGGTAGCTAGTTTCTTGGTAATTACCCGCCCAGACTGGGGAAAATTGCTCACAAGTCAATTGTGCTTGAAATACATTTTCATACACAAACCAGCTACGTGGATATAGCGCGTGATAATTGCCCGTCCCTTCTGTGCTGGGAACTATCGGATACCACTGCCAAGCCTTGAGAGTACTATCATCGGGCGCTTGGGTAGATAAAGCATAGGCTTGGGAAGATGTGCTATTGGATTCAAACACACTGAATTGACAAGCGGGAATGTTTTTAAAGGTATGCTCACCGCCGTCGATGTGCCACAGGTTAAAGTCTCCTCGTGAAGAACGACCGATGCAACCTGCACCAAAGCCGCCTAAAGGCATACCATGCCAAGGGCCATCATCGATATTACTTGCGTAGCGGACGGTATAAGGTTTGTTCCAGCCTAAGCCGATAGGACGGCTCCAAGTGCAAGAGGGAATTTCTGGAGAGAGTTGATTTATCATCGCCTAATGTTACAGCGTGCAGTTACGTCAATGAAGACTAGCGCGATGTGAGATTTTTCTCAAGGTAGTAGCACGGTAATTCCCATCGGTGTCAACTTAAGCTGAAATTTTCTAATTAGTCTTAGCTCGCCTTTAGACATCGCTCCCGTAATTACTACCGAACTACAAGGTATAGAGCTTATCCCAGCCACTAAGACTTTAATATTGTGCTTCTATCGCGTATTGCTTAACCGCTACTTGAATTTTAAATCTAGAGTTTTTAACTCTAATGGGTAAATTACTAGTCAATTTGGGTATTTTAAAGCACAGAGGTATTTTTCTCAATAGTTTTAACAAAACAAAATGACACAATACGCCCTTGTGGTTGAAATTGCTCAGGATGACAACAGTTTAGGCAACCTGAAACCTATTAATGATGCAGAAACTGTGGCTAACACAGAAAAATTTTTGCTGGTGGTAGATGAGTTTGAGGAAGTTTTTACAGTTTGTATAGATAAGGAAGAACGGCAAAGATTTATTGAACTACTGACTGGGGTAGTAGAGATTCATGATTCGCGGTTAGCAGTTGTAATTACTATGCGAGGCGATTTTCTGGAATCCTGTTTAGATAATCCTTCTCTGACTCAGCTGATTCAAACGCAGGCAGTTTTTATGCCGTCTTTAACTGGAGTTGATTTAAAGGAGACAATTGCCAAACCTGCCAAGCTTCAGGTTCATGGTGTTGAAGAAGCAGGAGCATTAAAAATTCTCCAAAATTTTCAACAAGAACCAGGGAGTTTGTCACTGTTAGAGTTTGCCTTAACTAAACTCTGGGATAAACGCGAGCAAAAGAAACATCAACTCACCCAAGAAGAGTATGAAAAATTGGGAGGATTAACTGCGGTGTTAAATCTCCATGCAGAAAATGTTTATCACTACCAAGATTATGAGAAAGAATCCCCAACTCAAGAACGCAGTCAGCAAGAAAAAGAATGGATTAAGCAGATTTTTCTGCGGTTAGTGCGAACGGGAGAGGGAGAAAAGGATACCCAACAGCGCCAAGCAAAAGCCACATTATTAAATATTGCAGGTGATGATGCCAATCAACAGCAACAACTTAATGAGTTACTAGATGGTGAAGCGGGATTGGTTACGGGACGCTTATTAGTTACTGGGAAAGATGAAAAAGGAGAAGTCTGGATTGATTTAGCCCATGAAGCTTTAATTGAAAGTTGGCAGCAGTTTGCCCAGTGGCGACAACAAGACCGAGACTTGTGGCCGTTGAGCGATACATTAGAAAATACCCGACGGGAATGGTTAAACGAAAGACCGGATGACAAATATTTAATGCAAAAGGGATTGCTGGCGGAGGTGAGGGATAGCTGGCAACAATTGCAGCCTGATTTGCAATCACCCCAACAAGATGAGGATTTTTACCAGCGCAGCGATGCCGATGACAAAGACCGGATTGCCGAGATAGAAAGGGCGCTTACTGAATCCCAGTTGCGAGAGAAAGCGGCTAGAGTAGACGATTTATTGCCCTTACAACCCCTAGATAGTCTAGTTTTGGCAATTCAAGCTATGGGGGAGAATCAAGAAAAACTACCCCAGCAGATTCTTGCATCAGTTCAAAACAGTTTAAATCGGGTGGTGAATAAAGCAAGAGTCTCGATTCCCTTCTGCGGTCATGAGGGGAATGTCTCTTCTGTCGCTATTAGCGCTGATGGGCAGACGATTGTTAGTAGTGGTACTGACGGCACTGTACGGTTGTGGAATTACCAAGGTCTTCCCTTAGCTGAACCTTTGCGCGATCGTGAGGGTAATGTCTCTTCTGTCGCCATCAGTGCTGATGGGCAGACGATTGTCAGTTGCGGTGCTGATGGTACGGTGCGGTTGTGGAATTACCAAGGTCTTTCCTTAGCTGAACCTTTGCGCGGTCATCAGGGTAATGTCTCTTCTGTCGCCATCAGTGCTGATGGGCAGATGATTGTCAGTGGCGGTGCTGACGGTATGGTGCGGTTGTGGAATTACCAAGGTCTTTCCTTAGCTGAACCTTTGCGCGGTCATCGGGGTAATGTATCTTCTGTCACCATCAGCGCTGATAAGCAGACAATTGTCAGCGGTGGTGCTGATGGCACGGTGCGGTTGTGGAACCGCCAAGGTCTTCCCTTAGCTAAACCATTGCGTGGACATAAAAATGATGTCTCTTCTGTCGCCATCAGTGCCGATGGGCAGACGATTGTCAGTGGTGGTGCTGACGGTATGGTGCGGTTGTGGAATTCCCAAGGTCTTCTCTTGGCTGAACCTTTGTATGGTCATGAGAGTAATGTGAGGTCTGTCGCCATCAGCGCCAATGGACAGAATATTGTCAGTGGTGGTGCTGATGGTACGGTGCGGCTGTGGAATCGCCAAGGTCTTTCCTTGGCTGAACCTTTGCGCGGTCATCAGGGTAATGTCAATTCTGTCGCCATCAGTGCCGATGGGCAGACGATTGTCAGTGGCAGTGATGGCGGCACTGTGCGGTTGTGGAATCGCCAAGGTCTTCCCTTAACTGAACCTTTGCGCGGTCACGAAGGCAATGTTAGGTCTGTTGCTATCAGTACCAATGGGCAGACGATTGTTAGTGGTAGTACTGACGGAACGGTGCGATTTTGGAACTACCAAGGTCTTCCTTCCGCAAAACCTTTGCGTGGTCATAAGGGTTGGGTTTATTCTGTCGCCATTAGCGCCGATGGTCAGACGATTGTCAGTGGCGGTACTGACGGCACGGTACGGTTGTGGAACTACCAAGGTCTTGCGTTAGCTGAACCTTTGCTTGGTCATAAAGGTTGGGTTTATTCTGTCGCTATTAGTGCCGATGGGCAGACAATTGTCAGTGGTGGTAGTGACGGCACGGTGCGGTTGTGGAATCTGCAAGGTCTTCCTTTAGCTGAACCTTTGTGTGGTCATCAGAGTTATGTCAATTCTGTCGCCATCAGTGCCGATGGGCAGACGATTGTTAGTGGCGGTGATGACGGCACTGTGCGGTTGTGGAATTGTCAAGGTCTTGCCTTAGCTGAACCTTTGCGCGGTCATCAGGGTTTTGTCAATTCTGTTGCCATTAGCGCTGATGGGCAGACGATTGTTAGTGGCGGTGGTGATGGCACTGTGCGTTTGTGGAACCTGCAAGGTCTTGCTTTAGCTGAACCTTTGCGTGGTCATAAAGGTTGGGTCTATTCTGTCGCCATTAGCACCGATGGGCAGACGATTGTTAGCGGCGGTGATGACGGCACTGTGCGTTTGTGGAACCTGCAAGGTCTTGCTTTAGCTGAACCTTTACGCGGTCATGAGGGTTGGGTTTATTCTGTCGCCATTAGCGCCGATGGGCAGACGATTGTTAGCGGCGGTGAAGATGGCACTGTGCGTTTGTGGCGCGGTGACTGGCGTGCATGGTTGCAAGTTTGTTGTGACAGGTTACGTTACCATCCCGTCTTCACCAATCCGCAAACAGAGGAAGCAAAAGCCGCCTGCGAAACCTGCCAAAAATATGTTTGGAGTAAAGTAAGCGGTTAAAAACACGGCATTGCTGTGCCTCTAAGAAGGTCTGCACTCGACTCAATTGCAGACGGCTATAAAGGCAGTAGCAACACATCCTTGGGTAAAGACGCGATGAATCGCGTCTCTACAAGTGGTGTATTTGTCGCATTCTTTTTTCAAATTGGTATAAATTATGGTGAGTTAAAGGCTTAGGCGTAACCCGCACTTTGACAAAGCTCACCCTTTGTCCTTGGAATTTTTATTAGTGTTATTGCAATTAAACTGGTATATGTGGGCACTTTAAAATTAAGCAACATACTGGAGACTAATTTCTATGTCCACAGCCCCAATTAGTGCAACACTAGCGCAATCAGATAGAGATGCTGTGTTGCAAGCGATCGCCACCATTAAAAACAAATTACCATTTTTGATTGATTTAAGTAACGAGGAGCGGAAAGCTTTACCCAAGATGGGAGATAAAAGCCGCGCCTTTGTCAGTAAAGCATTGGAGGTGGCGACACAGAACCCAGAGTTTTTGCCGCGATCGTTTGACCTCAATGAAATGCGGAAAGACGTTCAATTATTTGAAGCTTTGTATCCAGTACTGCTGTCTTTGTCGCAATTACAAGAGTTGCTGGATGATACATCTATAGCAGTGGGTAGTGAAGCTTATGCAGCCGCGTTGCAGGTGTATAACTATGCCAAAGCTAGTGGACAAGGCGCTGGTTTAGATGGAGTAGTTGAGGAAATGGGGCAAAGGTTCGCCCGTAAATCTCGGAAATCCAAGCCTCAAGCCGCAGCGTTGTAGAAAATAGCTCGGCGATCGCACTTCTTATGTGCAATGTTGAAGCTCAGAACTCGGATGTTGGTGTAAATTGCTCGGCGTTCCGAGTTCTGAACTCGGATGTTGGAGTAAATTGCTCGGTGTTCCGAGTTCTGAACTCGAAGCTTCACCCTCTGAACACAAAATTTCGAGATCAGAACACGAAACTTCGAGCTTTGAACAGCAACATCCGAGATCCAAAGGCGATCGCTCTCCTTTTTAACTCGGAACTTTGTGCTTTGAACTACAACATCCGAGATCCAAGAGTGAATGATAGTTAATGAAAGGCGATCTTTCACCCTCAAAACTCGGTACTCCAAGTTCAGAACAGCAACATCCGATATTCAAGAGTAGGGGAATCGGTTTAAATGATGTCTTTTACCTTCCCCATCAAAGATTCTAAGAATTGACCCCAGTATATCCGTAGGTCTCCATAGCGTTCGCGCGGATTTTCATCCATTGACTCAGCCTTACCATATGCGATTATCAAGAGGGTCAGAGCCTCAATAGTCCGTTTTGCAGCTCGAACCGCCTCATCACCGGATACTCCCCCTGGTGTGCGTTGAGCAATAGACCGAATAGGTTCCCACATTTCCCTATAGAACAGATGCCGAGTGTTGAGTCGGATGACAATCTGACCATTTAAATGCTGAATATCTATAAACATATTGCCAGGGAAGTCTACCGACTCGATTACAAAGGGGAGATCCTTAATAGAATCAAGGTATTGCTCCTGCGCCTTCTTGTCATCTCCAACTACATCTTTAGCTAAGTCACGTTTTATACGTTCCTGTACTGTCTGATCTTCTGGCCCTTTAGCGCGACTTTTTGGAAGCGTGCGATTTGCGTTCTTGCTAGCTTTAACGACAGGAGTGTGTTCTCCCTGGTGCGTTTGTTCCTCTGTAGCTATTTTGCCCCATAATTCATTAAGTTTCTCGCCTGCCTCAGCAATATGTTTCTTTAAGAGATCACGAATTTTAGTCCTGAGTTCATCATGAGGTTCAACGCCTCGCTTTACGTTGCGAACACCGAAATATTCGTCAAGCTCAGGCGTAAATGCCACCTCAATACCTATGAAGCGGTCTTGTGGCTGGATAGCTCGTGGGAATATCTTGGGCACAATTGTGTAGTTAATCTCGCGATCAAGCCGCACAAAGCTTATACAACCTTCGTTTTCTGGTATGCGAAGCTTTTTAGCAAGTTCATCTCCGCCTTTTCGTGGCTCCCGTACCACTTCTTTGGGGTAAAGCGTCACAGTAAGTTCAGCAATAGAGCCTGCGATTTCTATTCGCTCCTTCTTAGCGATAATCTGTGCTGGAAAGTGGGTTTTGCGGTTCTGCGGGGAATTCTCTTGACTGTCTTGCCCGTTAGCTTTGCTGTTTTGAGAGTAGTATTTTGTAAGCACCTTGTCTGCCCAAGTTCCTTCCATTAGGAACAGAGGATCGTGAGGGAGCAGCTTTGTGTCGTTCACAAAAATCTTAATCCCGCCATCAAGAAAATGACGAAACGTCCGGGATAGTTCCTTCTCAACTTCTACCCGCAGTGCTTGAGCGTCTGGCGCTCGCCGCCCCTCTTCAAGGCGATCAACTTTCGACCAAATCACCACTGTCCCAGACCCTTGAGGTAGCAGCGATACGAGATCACCAGGAAAGGGTTCTAAGTCAGGTATCTCAATGCCTACAACTTCGCCTTTTTCTTCTTGTTCAACGGCATTATCTAAATCGAAATAGACATGCTGCCAAGGCTCATCATCTCGTATACGACTCCAAACATCAATTCGACGTCCATAATTGAGTGCCGCTAGCTTTGCACCAACGCCATATTTCCCAATGGTGTCTTTGTGCATATACCTTGTGGAAAAACCAATTTGCAGGTAGTACGGCAGTATGTTTACACCCATACCGAGTCCATCATCGACAATAACAATTCGGTGGATGTGCTTCTTGCCATACTTATCCTGCGACTCGTCTAGGCGTAAAAGGATATTATTTGCATTTGCTTCTAGACTGTTGTCAATTACTTCTCCTAATGCCGCTGCGAGACTATAACCAGAGTCACGGAGAGACATAAGTGCGTGACCGCTGAGAACCACTGGAATCCGCTGTTTGATGTCAGGAGTATTCGTTTTTGTTATTACCATGAAGATTTTCCCTTTTGTTTATTCCTAGTCTGTGGTGCATTGTTTATGCGCCAGAGTATTGAACGTCATCAATTAATTCTTCATCTAGTTAGTACCAAAAGGCCTTTCTAATACAGAGCAAACCGCAAGGCATCAATGTCTTTGGTATTGCAGAAGGGGCAAGGATGGTCGAAACCTAATGGTCGAGCAGGGTGAATGGTATTCAGCAGATCAAATGAATTCTGAAGCTGATGAAACCAGAAAGCTTCAAGGTAAAACGCGCAAAGCGAACTTCGACACGGTTCCCAAACAAAGTGCGACGCACATCCTAGCAGAGGGTGCTTTGAGAGCCGACTTTGAACGCAATGATCTGAACGCCCGATGTAAACAGGTGTTCCATTAGTGATGAGAAGATAGGCTCCAATCATCTCAGTAGGAATCATGGCACGCACCACTTTAGGAAGAAACCGGAACGCAAACCGCCCGAAGCTTGTTGTTAAAAACGTGACATGCGCCCCCATCATCCTGCCTTCTGCTCAAAAAGAATAGACTGCGAAATCTCGCGTATCTTGTGCCGTGCCCGCTCTACGCTCCGGCGCGAAATACCACATGCTACGGCAGTTTCGGCAATACTTTCATCAACAAGCATCCCATCTAGGCAGCGAAGCATTTTTGGATCAAGTTGCTTAACAGCTTTCCGTATACTGAATTCAAGCTCGTATGCAATACAGATGGCTTCTGGTGTCTCGTAATTACCTACTCCATACAATGAGTATGCAGTTAGCTTCTGGTAAAGAGCGCTACGTCGCGCCTGAGTTCGCAGGATGCTATGTTTTGCGTTATTCAAAACGTCTTTGTAGAGAAAGAACTTAACATCCTTTGACTGGCGTCTGGAGTTTAAAGCTAGGGAGAGTGCGTGTTCAGTAATCTCTGCCTCTTTAGTTCCTGGGGTGAGCCTTTGCAGACGCGAGTATAAAACCTTAAGAACATCCCAGCGCACATCGCATGACGACAGTGTATTCATTAATTACTCCTTGTATGGTACTTTGCCACCCCTACCGGGTGCAGCTTCGTCCTGTTACACAATATACTGCACCGGAATCTGCGATTTTGCGCCATGTTCTTCACAATCCTCAATTTTATTAGTCTGGCTAGAGTGTCTGTCTCATATTCAGCAATTCTCAAACCAAAAAAACAAAAGCTAGTATAAGGAAAGAGGCAGAAGAAAATACTCTCAAGCTATTAAAGTCTACTACTCCCACTGATATTTTTATTTCTTTGGGCAATTTCCTTATCTGGTATGAGAAATCTACCAATATAAGCGTTAGTACTTCGAGCCATTTTCGGTCAAATTCTGGACGCGATCGCAAATCGTGCCCAAAATTGAGGAGTATTTTACAGCCAACCGCGTCTGCGTAACATCAAACCAATCCCAATTACATATATACCGAAGTCATATACTACATCGAATAGAAACGTAGTTTGGGCGATCGCTTTTGCCGTACTTGCACCCATGCTCAGTAAAGAAAAAACTAGTGGAATAAGACACACCCGACTATACGATACAAGGTTTTGGTCATAAGAAATAATAGAGCGTAGTTTACCATCGCAGGATCGCAACAAACTATATCATCCATCTATCTGCTTTTTTAGGCAGTATTCAGAATTTTTATTCATACTTGTTATTTCTAACGGTACAAGACAAATAACTAGAAATAGGGCAATTTAAAAGTAGTGTAAATATGGTCAATTATGGACGCTGCCAAACGCCTTGCTACTCTAAATCGCATCCGCAAACTCAGCCGTCTGATGGATACATCAATACGTATCCCTTTGACAGGTTTTCGCATTGGCATAGACCCAATCATTGGTCTAGTTCCAGGTGCTGGTGATTTAATCAGTACAGCGTTTTCAGCTTACATTATATTTTTAGCTACTCGGTTTGGCATCCCGCGTCAAGACTTAGCCAAAATGATTTTTAATGTAGGTTTGGAAACAGTCGTTGGTACTGTGCCTTTAGTGGGTGATTTGTTTGATGCTTTCTATAAGTCCAACATTCGGAATTTGGCAATTTTGGAGCAACATTTGACAGTAGTTGAACCAGAACTAAAAAAAGTGTCTGATGAACTTTCCTCTCAAAAATTCAGCAAAATTTAAGTAGAAAAAGAGCGTAGTTGACGGCCGCAGGTATCGCCATTGCACATTTACTATGTATTTTCTAGTATATTACTAGCCAGTTGTAGAGAAGCGATGACCGAGCGCTGTGGGGGGCTGCTGAGTTCGTCTACAGCGTTGGGTCAACAACTGGCGATTTGTCTGTTCTGTTGATATCTCATTTAAACGGCAATTCAGAGATAATTTATGCCAAATTGCCAAAACCTTTGAGCGTGGTATCGTCACTTCAACTTTTTCTTAAAAGAGAAATGGAAAGAATTGATGGGCGAACCTATGGTTAAATAAAGCCTTGGTGTAATTGAAAATATTGTAGAGTATAGAATTGCCCTAAGTATTGCCCTACGCAACTCCCCCTATGACTACCGCACCCTTAAGCTGGGAAGAACTAGAAACCCTCACGGACTATCAAATAGATACCGTTAATGGTCTCACCAATGCTAGAGCCAGGTTGCGCTTGTTTGGTCAGTCGGAATCTGATGTGCGGGTAACGCTGTACCGCGATAACCACGCTTGGTGTCCTTACTGTCAAAAAGTTTGGTTATGGCTAGAGGAAAAACAAATCCCCTACCGCATCGAAAAAGTGACAATGTTCTGCTATGGGGAGAAAGAAAGTTGGTACAAACGTAAGGTACCATCAGGAATGCTCCCCGCGATCGAGCTAGATGGACGGATTATTAAGGAAAGCGATGACATTTTGATCGCTTTGGAAAAGGTATTTGCTCCATTGAACCAAGGGATGGAAGACCGCACGGTTCTTCCTTTACGTCAATTAGAACGACTTTTATTTAGAGCTTGGTGCGCTTGGCTATGCTCTAGAACCGATTCCTCTCAACAAGAACAACGCAACCGAGAACAATTTATCGGAGTGGTGGCTAGGGTAGAGTCGGCTCTGGGTAGCACCCCTAGCCCTTACTTTCTAGATAGCTTCGGCATCGTCGATGTCATTTTTACGCCATATCTCGAACGGATGAATGCGAGCCTTTACTACTACAAGGGCTACTCACTGCGGGAGGAAAACCCTCGTTTGAGCGCATGGTTTGCGGCAATGGAAAGCCGACCGACCTACTGCGGTACCCAGAGCGACTTTCACACTCACGCACATGATTTGCCGCCCCAAATGGGGGGCTGTTGGGAAAACGGCGAAACCCAGATGCTTCTCAATAAAGCGCGGGTGGATAACGGCCCCTGGTTCGGGCTACCAGATGTTACTTATCCAGAACCCGAAAACTCCCGGATGGAAGCTCTTAAACGAACTATCAAGCACCGGAGCAATATTATCCGAGTTAACCCCTTAGATGATAAATTGTTTGATCTAGCGCTACGTTGTGCTTTAACACACATGATGACAGGCGAGGACTGTGTACCTCCATCGGGATCTGATGTCGCTCTCCGATATTTGCGCGATCGCATTAATGTACCACGAGATATGTCTATCTACGCAGCCAAGCGATTGAGGGAATCCCTGGAGAAAACCGCAGCCCTTGCAGGTGATGGGCAGCCAGTCCCCATTCCCACTAAGCATCGACGAGATCAAGACCCATCTAACTTTGCCATGAAGTAGGATTTCAGATATTTATGCCTAAGCGAATGGCAGTAACCATGTAGCGAAAAATGTAGTCTAATAACTCAATATAATTACGAGCAGCTTCAAGAGAACAAGCCCAAACTGTCAAACCATGATCCCGAATTAGTAATGCGGATATTTGCGGTGGAGTGATGGCAAAGCGTTGTTCAATATCACCAGCAATGTGGGCAACTTGGAGATGATTAGCAAAAATTGGCATTACACAACAGGGATTTTCTTGCCAAATTCCCAAACCTTTGAGCATTTCTAGCGGTGGTAAAAGTAAACTATCACCTTCAACCAAACGGGAAACTAAATTGCTCTCAATAGAATGTATATGATAACAAGCAAGTGATTCTGGAAACAGGCGGTAAACTAGTTGATGAATAGCTGTTTCAGCTGAAGGTATCACCTGGGTGGCTGATGCTTCTATTTTGCCATCTGGAGCAATCAGAACAAAATCGTTGAGTAATAACTCACCCTTAGATTTACCACTAGCTGTAATCCAAAAACTGCCATCAGCTAATTTAGCCGAGAGGTTGCCGGCAGTTCCTACCATCCAATCTTGTTGGTAAAAATACCGAGCAGTGGCAATTAGTTGCAAACGAGGATCTGGTAATGTTGGGTTTAACTCCATGATTTTGCTAAATAATCGCGGATTTGGAAAAAATCATTCCAGGGAATATAGGATTTTTGGTGTTCATCTAAATATTCTGCTAAAGGAGAGCGTGCAAAGACAACAGAAGCTTGCAATCCCATATTTAAGTCGGTAATGGAGTCACCAATAGCGATCTTTTCATCGGCTAAGTATTGATCCATAACTTGCACCTTAGCAATCAGTTCTGTATCTCCTTCGTATTCAGAATTTACTTTTAAATAAGCACTGCTAATATCGACATCTACAGCATAAATTCTCTCTATTCTATGCACTATCCTATCCAAAACAACCTCTACCATTCCCCGTAGTCCCCCAGAAATTACTATTAATGAAACTCCCTGACACTCCAGAAAATCCAACAACTCTATAAACCCAGGACGTATCAATTGAGGTTTAGTAAATTCCAGAATTTCTGGATAACTTGCAGATGGAATTGATTGCAGAATTTCCTTGACTCCCTCTCGCAATGTCAGCCTTTTTGCATACATTTCAGGTAGGAGTTTTTCAGAAAGTACTGGTGCAAACTTTCTCAGAACCGCAACAAAAGTTTCATCAACTGTAATAGTGCCATCAAAGTCACAAAAAACAATCCGCTTCATACTAATTGGTAATTTGTAATGTTTGATAATTTAGAATTTACCGAAGAAAGGCAGAAAGAAGAAAATATATTTTTGCCCTCTGAAGAATGGGTTTAAAGCCCCTAAATTTATGGGGATTACCTTCTGCCTTCTGCCTTCTCAACTCACCAGGGGTTGGCGGGTGCGAATTTCTCTGCCTGTATATTGGGGTATCCAACCTTCTGTGGTGATGAAATAGCGTACTGCTTTCACCCGTTTTGCTGGGGTGAGATAAAACCAATGTTCGGTTCCGGCTGGAATGTTGATATATTCTTCTGGTTGTACTGTCAGTTCTACTTGACTACCATCAGAACGTACAAAGCCAAAAATCGCTTCTCCATCAATGATATAGCGGACTTCATCATCTGCATGGGTATGAATTTGGTCAAACTTTGCCATTGACTCATCAAGGTTAGGAATCCCTTGATGAAGGACAACCAAATCACGAGATTTATAGCCGGCTGTTTGTTGTAGTTGCTCAAAGTAACTATCTATTGCTTTGAGTACTTGTTCTTTTTCATCTTCGTTGAGACTATCCTGTGCCAATAAATGTTGGAGTCTGGGGTTATCTCCTACCGTCTGACGATTAATTTGAATATTCAGGGGGGCTAATTCCTGAGCAATGTGAATTAAATCGGTGTGGAGAGTTCCATTTTCTAGTTTGAGAACTGCCATTGTTGACCTCCAGTAAAATAGTTAGAATAAAGCTTTTGAGGCATAAGGGACTTCCAACTAAAAAAATATCATATCGCTGTGTAGGCAGAGAGCAGCGAGCGGCAGAGGGAAAAATGGTATTAGGTAATTTCTATTGTTAGCGCGGTGAAACTTCTGCATTCAACCAATTGGCAAAACCCTGATTAACTGCTGTCGGATAAATTTCGGCGATGAAATTAGTATAAGTAATATGCTCTTGAATAAGTTTTTCGATTTCTAAAGCATAACCATCTTGAGTTTTGATCATTAAAACAACTTCTGGTTCTTCAGTAATTTCTCCTTGCCAACTATAAGCACAAGTAATTGGGAACCAATTGACACAAACTGCTAACTTACATTCCAGTAATGCTCGACCAATTTGACGTGCTTCATCTGTATTGTTTAAAGTTACATAGTAGAGTTTCATAAAATTTTTCGACTTACAATTAGAGTGAGAAAATACGCCCTAATCCCTCTAGCTTGGCTACTGTTGCTTGCAAATGGGATAAATGAGTATCCAGAGCTTCCACAGATGTCCACTTCTCTACAAAAGTAAACTTATTTTATCTCGTTATGCCGGTATATTGACTATTTCGTGCCTCCACAATTATGGGAGCGGTTGGGGCTGGTGGTATGGGATTTGAGCTAATTGGCGCACTTCGCTCGATCAATGACCGCGAAGTTTCAGCAGTGCTGCTAGTTATTTTGCTTATGGTCATTCTGGTTGATAGTTTTAGTAGTTATCTTAGAAAACGTTTAGGTTAGGAGGTTGCTGATGAAACCTAAAGTTGTAATTACCCACTGGGTTCACCCTGAAATTATTACAAACTTAAGTGAGTATTGTGAGGTAGTTGCAAATCCAACTAGAGAGACTTTACCGCGTCAAGAAATTCTCAAGTTGGCGCAGGACGCTGAAGCTTTGATGGTTTTTATGCCAGATCAAATCGATAAGGCGTTTCTGAAAGCTTGTCCAAAATTGAAGATTATCGCCGGAGCATTGAAAGGTTACGATAACTTTGATGTTGATGCCTGTACTCGTCAAGGTATTTGGTTCACAATCGTACCTAGCTTATTGGCTGTACCAACGGCTGAGTTGACCATTGGATTGATTATCGGGTTAGCCCGCCAGATGTTGCCAGGCGATCGCTTAATTCGTCAAGGCACGTTTGCAGGTTGGCGACCGCATCTATACGGTATGGGATTAGCAAACCGAACACTGGGAATTGTTGGTATGGGGAGCCTGGGGCAAGCTCTGGCTCAACGGCTTTCTAGTTTTGAAATGAACTTGATTTACACCGATGCGATGCCTTTACCCAAGGAAAAAGCTGCAGCTTGGTGCTTGTCACGGGTTTCTCTAGATACGCTATTGGCAACCAGTGATTTTGTTGTGCTAATGGTTCCTCTACAACCAGAAACGTTTCATTTGATAAATGAGACATCTTTAGCACGGATGAAACCAGGGAGTTTCTTAATCAATCCGTGTCGTGGCTCAGTAGTTGATGAACAAGCGGTGAGCGATGCTTTAGCGTCTGGGCATTTAGCGGGTTATGCCGCTGATGTATTTGAACTAGAAGATTGGGCCCGTAGCGATCGCCAATCGAAAATTCCTCCATCTCTGCTAGAGAAACAAGACCAAACTTTTTTTACTCCCCATTTAGGATCTGCGGTGGATGATTTACGATATGACATTGCTATAGAAGCATCTCAAAATATTTTACAAGCCTTACAAGGTCGTTCTCCTCAAGGAGCAATCAATTGTCCAATAGAAAATAATAAATAAGTAGTCAGACAGAATTAATTACACAATGTCATTGCGAATGGAATGTTCTCGGAGCGTCTCGTAAAGCCTGCGGCATAGCTACGCTTAGGGCGTAGCCTCTCGTAGAGAAGAGAAGCAATTCATATCATGTCCGCCTAATTAGTTATAATTCACGCATCTGTGCAAAAACCAGGAAACCCTCTTTCCCCCTGCCCCCTGCCCCCTGCTTCCCTGCCGTCTTAATGATAAGTCTTGAACCGGACAGGATATCACTTGCGGCTACCAACAACTGTGATTTGATAGCCAGAAAATATTCATTTGCTAATATTTAAAAATGCCACAGTGCTTGACCAATTAACGGATTGGTTGAGTAAGTAACGAGTAAATAAACTTTTAATAATGTCTATTTCCTCACTGGTCAAATTTGCAGCCAGGCGATCGCCATAACTTGGTCGATTAAGATTAGCAGTAAATAAACGCTTGATAAAATTGTCAGAGATGTGCATTAGTGTCAAATACTGTTCAAGAACCACTTGTACGTAGTGTCCATTTGAAGCAAAAGCGTGACGCAAATCGTCAGCGTCCCAGTTAAGCATGGGGTCAGAGGCATCTGTATAAATAGCTTCTTCTGCTAAAACTAATCGCTCATACAATTGGGCATCGAGATTTTGGCTGGGCAGTAGGCGGTAAAACCTTTGGGTATGACGAGGTACTGTCTCAGCTAAAATAAGTTTGACTGAGTGCGGGATTAATTGACCTAAAATTTGAGCAGCAAGTCCCTTATCCGCTTGGGAGGCTAGTATATTGCGCCCGATAATAGAGTCAAACTGTACATTTGGTGCAAGAGATGCCAGCATAGCAGGTATCTGTGCAACAGATGCAGTAAAAACTATTGGTCGCATTGTTTCAGGAAGTGCCGCAGCTTGTTCAATTAAAGCATTGGCATCAGAGCTATTGCGAACACAGGCATAAACCCCGCCTTCAGGAACTTGTCGGATTGCTTCCCAAGTAAGTAAACCAGTGGCGGCATTTAAATCCAATACTAAATGATGACGTTGTAATTGAGCGAAAGTGAAAATGCGATCGCGCACAGATGCTAATTGTGTACTTACCTGAGAAAGTGTACGTTGCAACCAACGCTCATCTGCTCGGTCAACAGTTCCATAAGTCATGATTTCCATTGGTGCAACACCAATACCTTCTACTATTGCAGCAAGTTGAGCTTCCCGACGACGTGCTACTTGTGTAGCGATTTGGTGTTCATAACCTTGGGTTGATGGTTGGTAGAACAATTGACCTTGCAAGCTGGTGGGTAAATATTGCTGTTCTACCCAATGATCTCGATAAGCGTGAGGATAGAGATAACCCGCTCCATGCCCAAAACCTTTTTTATCCCGATTGGCATCTTTAAGATGAGTGGGAACTTCTGCAACATTTTCAATTTCTACTGCTGCTAAAGCATCAAAAAAACCCATAAGGCTGTTGGATTTGGGTGCAGTCGCTAAATAAAGTACTGCCTGTGCCAAATGATAACGTCCTTCCGGCATTCCCACGCGATCGAATGCTTCGGCACAGGCATTTGTGACCACAACCGCTTGTGGATCGGCTAATCCGACATCTTCGCTGGCCAAAATTAACATCCTACGGAAAATAAAACGCGGGTCTTCACCTGCATAAACCATTTTAGCCAACCAGTAGAGTGCTGCATCTGGGTCAGAACCTCGTAAGCTCTTGATAAAAGCACTGATGGTATCAAAATGGGCATCCCCTTCTTTATCGTATAAAACAGCACGCTGCTGAATTGATTCTTCTGCTACTGTTAGGGGAATATGAATAACACCTGTAGCATCGGGTGGTGTAGTCTCTACAGCCAGTTGCAAAGCATTCAATAATGAACGAGCATCACCGTTAGCAACATTAACTAAATGATCTAAAGCATCTGCGTCAATTTGTACTGTTAACTTGCCATAACCGCGTTCCGAATCAGCTAGTGTTTGCTCAACAATTTTATATAAATCTTTATCAGTTAATTGCTGAAGTTGAAAAATCCGCGAACGGCTGACAAGTGCTTTATTGACTTCAAAAAAAGGATTTTCGGTGGTAGCACCAATGAGAATGATTGTACCATTCTCTACCCAAGGCAATAGAGCATCTTGCTGAGACTTATTAAAGCGATGAACTTCATCGACAAAAAGAATAGTTCGTTGATTATGGAACTTGCGCTGTTGTTGGGCTATTTCAATTGCCGCTCGAATTTCTTTAACTCCCGAAAGTACGGCATTGATAGCGATGAAGTGAGCGCGGGTGCTGTTGGCAATAACCCGCGCTAAAGTAGTCTTGCCAGTCCCTGGTGGCCCAGAAAAGATTAATGAAGACAGTTGATCCAAGCTAATAGCACGCCGCAGTAGCCTTCCTTGTCCGATAATATGATCTTGACCAACTAAATTCATCAAGTGTCCGTGGACGCATCCGAGCCGCTAGGGGTGCTTCTTCTTCAGTTATTTTTGCAAGATGCTGGTCAAATAAATCCATTATTTAATTACTGCCAACTCTGATTTTTAAGAAAAATAAATTACTATCTGATTAATTCTGACAACATTTGCTCTAGAATTTCTTCGTCTAAGGAGTGCAGCATTGGTGGGCACTAAGAAATTCTTTGATCGCCTAAATCAAATCAATTGTCTTTTCTGATACCAATTCTGTATGAAGATGCGCTAAACCATGTTTAAGTACAAGAAAGGAAAACGAACCGCATTCGCGCAGCGTCTCGTCAGAGAAGGACGCAAAGGACACAAAGTAAAGAAAGGAAGAAAGTAAGTTAAAAGGGTTTGGCGCAGTCTCACAAAGAAATGGTATGAGAAATTCCTCATCGTAATATCGCATACTCTATTGGCTGTCTCTTCTACCCACCGGAATGTTATTTATTCTTCAGGTTTTTGAGTATACATTCTATGCATATCTGAGAGTTGCAAGGATTTTTCATCTAAAATCCCAAATTGGTATGATTTATTTTTCGGAAATCCCTGAGTATAATTCTGATACCAATTGAAAAAAATCCAGAAGCCAGAATTCAAAAGTCACAACTTTCGTAGTGAGGGTCTTAAACCTCTGTAATTTATCCACCAGTCGGACTTCAATACAAGCAAGAGAATTCTAGCAAAGGTCGCTGGAGTGCGATCGCAGCAATTGATGAATTGGTGTTAAGTGCAGCACTCTTTGCTCGCTTGACCCGGCGAAGCAGACTTTGACAACAAACTTTTGTCAGCCATACGCTATCAGTTTGGCGGGCATCATAAAAAAGCTAATTCCTAAAGAGGTTAGTCATGGGAACTCCTGATTCAGACGCACTAGTATTTTTTGGGGCCACAGGTGACTTGGCCTACAAGAAAATCTTCCCCAGCCTTCAGGCAATGGTACGGCGGGGCAATCTTAATGTCCCAGTGATTGGGGTTGCCGGACGACCTTGGACGACGGATCAACTTAGAGAAAGGGCACGCGATAGCCTAGAACATCATGGTGGTATAGATCAAGCTGCATTTGAGAAACTTTCTGGACTACTCCAGTACGTTGCTGGTGACTACAACAAACCAGAAACTTACGAAAAATTACGTCAAGCCCTTGGTGATGCCACTCATCCCCTGTACTATCTGGCAATTCCACCCAGCCTGTTTGCACAAGTAGTATCAGGATTGGGCGAATCAGGCTGTGCTAAAAATGCGCGGGTGGTAATTGAAAAACCATTTGGACGGGATTTGGAATCAGCACGCGAGTTAAATAAAATTCTGGCATCAGTTTTTCCCGAATCTGCCATCTATCGCATCGACCATTACCTGGGCAAAGAACCACTGCTGAATTTACTCTATTTTCGGTTTGCCAACTCTTTTCTCGAAGCCATCTGGAATCGCAACTATGTTGAAAGCATCCAGATTGTGATGGCAGAGGACTTTGGCATTCAAGGAAGGGGGCGCTTCTATGAGGAGACTGGTGCAATTCGAGATGTAGTGGAAAACCATATGCTGCAAGTATTGGCTTCAGTGTGCATGGATGCTCCCGCCAGTACTGCTACCGATTCCATTCGGGATGAAAAAGAGCGTATTCTCAAAGCTATACCTTCAGTGCAACCCAATGAGATTATTCGCGGTCAATTTTCTGATTACCGCAACGAAGAAGGTGTTGCGCCTGACTCCCAAGTAGAAACTTTTGTTGCCGTGCGGTTATTTATTAATACGTGGCGGTGGTCAGGAGTTCCCATCTACATCCGGGCTGGGAAAAAATTGCCTGTTAAAACTACTGAGGTGATGGTCAAGTTCAAGTGTCCACCTTTAGACGTGTTCCAGGAGGGAAGACAAGAAAACGCTAATTATGTTCGTTTTTTACTAGATCCAGAGGTAATTGTGGGATTGGGCGCTCGCACTAAAATCCCTGGAGAAGATATGATCGGCTCTGCGGTTGAACTCCTGGCCTTTTACGGAGGTGGAGACGAGATGGAACCCTATGAGCGTCTTTTGGGTGATGCCATGCGGGGCGATCCCACCTTGTTTGTACGGGAAGATACTGTAGAAGAGGAATGGCGGATTGTCCAGCCAATTCTCGATAACGTCACACCCGTTTACGAGTATGAGCCAAATACATGGGGGCCACCTGAGTCAGATCGACTGCTCTTGCCAAAGGATCAATGGTATAATCCCTTGTCTAGAGAGTAGTATATATTACTCATAATCTGGGCAATATCAAGGAATTTGGCGAGATGCGATAATTTTAATCATTTAAAAAGTATTTTTTGCGCATTTAGCAGGAGATGCCGTTTACTTATAAATCCTGTATTCAACCTGTGACAGATGAGTTAGCAATTCGCGGTTATCACCAAGAATGGAAGCGCCTGATGAAAGCTAATTTCAAACTAACCGCACAAGCAGTTGAACATGATTAGGCAATCCAAATGAAAAGACCTGGATTTATTGAGCGTCATCACCTGTGGACAGAAATCCAAAAAGAAGCATCTGAAAAGATCGAGGCTGTTGTCAAAGAACGGGATTTATTGTTGATTCGTACCGCTTGGTCAGACCAGCATGGGATTGTTCGCAGCAAATCGCTCTTACCCCAGACATTTTTCAGTGCCTTAGAAAACGGTATGCAAATCAGCACAGGGACATTCCTGTTTGATACTGGTGGTGCAATAGTATTTAACCCGTTTGTTCCTGGCGGTAGTTGAGATATGCCTTTGATGACAGGTGCGCCAAATCTTGTGGCTGTTCCTGACCCTGCTACCTTCAAAATTCTGCCTTGGGCAAAACGTACTGGCTTTATTCTCTGTGACGAGTACTTTCAAAATGGTCAGGCAATGCCCTTTTCCAGTCGCGGTATTTTGCGCCAATCATTGGTAGAGTTACATCAAAGAGGGTTGGAGCATATTGTCGGCTTAGAAGTTGAGTGGTATCTGGCAAAGTTGTTAGATCCGATGTTAGCGATCGCTAATGTTGGTACTTCTGGAAAACCTGGTGAACCTGCCAAAGTTAGCGCTGTAGAGCATAGCTTCCAATATCTTTTAGAATCCCACAATCCAGAGATTCACGACTTGCTGCGCGTTCTGGCAGAAAACTTAGTTGAAATGGGATTGCCTTTAAGGAGTGTAGAAAACGAAGGAGGTGCGGGTCAATTTGAATTTACCTTTGACCCGATTCCGGCGTTGCAAGCTGCGGATACAATGATGATATTCCGAATGGCGACCAAGCAAATCTGCCGTCAACAAGGTTACATCGCATCATTTATGTGTCGTCCAGGATTGCAAGGTTCTTCTTCCAATGGCTGGCATTTGCACCAATCCCTTGTAGACCAAAGCACAGGCGAGAACGCTTTCATGTCTGCAAACTCCAAATCCCTAATGTCAGATTTAGGTAAACACTTCGTTGGTGGTCTTCTGAAACACGCCAATGCCGCTACTGTGTTCACAACCCCAACAATTAACGGCTACAAAAGATTTAGGTCTTATTCCCTAGCACCTGACCGTGCCGGATGGGGATTGGAAAACCGAGGGGCAATGATTAGATTACAAGGCGGTTATGATGACCCCACCACCCACATTGAAAACCGAGTTGGAGAACCAGCAGCCAATCCTTATCTGTATATGGCATCGCAATTGATTTCTGGATTAGATGCTGTAGATCGTAAAGTTGATCCTGGCTCCCCAACAGAGTCACCTTACGCTACAGAAAGCCCGACCTTACCCAAAAGTTTGCCAGAGGCGATTTCATATTTGAGCCAAAGCGAACTTTTTTCTCAAAAAATGGGGCAGCAGTTCATCAACTTCATCATAAAGATGAAACAGAGTGAAATCAATCGCTTTTTGCAGTCCGTCGCCGATCAGCTACCAGAAGACTATTTAAAACAGGTGACTAACTGGGAGCAAAGAGAATATTTTGAATTATTTTGAAGTGAATAATTCTTGGAAATGTCGCGCTTTTAAAGATCGCCCCGTACATACTTGCTTAAGAAAAATTATTATATTTTTAACTTTATACAAGCATAATTGCACAAAAGTAAATATTTATAAAGGATGAATTAATACTTGTTTTGGTAAGTCAATACCTTTGCCACTTTTCGAGGGTGAGTTGATGTATAAACTCTTATTTTGGCAAAGATATTGGTAAGTATTATGTCATATCATACAGATACAGTATAAATTTAGATTCACTTGTTATAGGAGGAAGATTGTGTCTAAAAACAAACCAGAAGAGTTGAATTCACAAGCAGTACCATTCTTTGCTCGATTCTTGGAAGGGCAAAGCCTTGAAGACCTTTCTGATGAAGAATCAAAAGCGATTATCGGTGGATGCAATAATGCCACAAATAAGAATAAGGATGAACTTGCCCAAACTCTGAAGTTTCCATCCGATCAAGAAGATGCCACTTCAGTAACCAAGAAGTACCCTTCTGATAGTGATGAGTACGCTGTTACTCAGAAGTATCCTTCAGATGGTGATGACAGTTCGCCGTCTTGACCTTCATAGCTGCATACTTTTGACTACACCAGAGATGCGGTTTTAAAATTATTGTCAGAAGAAAAATACATTTAGTGCCAACTTCATCTAGGAGTTGGCTTCCCATTAAAATTAAGTTCACTTTTTTAATATTTTGCTTTTTCAAGAGTTGACAATACTGAAAATGCCAAAACTAATAAAAATATTTTATGCACCTCGATCGTGATGTAGTTTTATTAATCACCCATAGTGGTGATTACTTTACAATAGATAGAGTTGCAGAAGCAGTATCAAAACTAGGCGCACAGCCCTTTCGTCTTGATACTGATAAGTTTCCGATCGCACTCCAACTCCAGGCTAATTTAAGTAACTCTGGTAGCAATCATACACTGCAATATAACGATCGCTCCCTCAACACGGAGCAAGTGCAAGCAGTATGGATGCGGCGTATTTGGCAACCCGATCTCGGTAAAGAATTGGCTCCACAATTTCAAGCAGTCTGTTCTAGTGAATCACTCGCAGTCTTAGATGGCTTTTGGGACAGCCTGAAAGAAGCTAAGTGGGTGGATGATTTACGCCGGATAAGTGCAGCTGAAAACAAGTTACGCCAACTGCGGATTGCATCGGAAGTAGGTCTTGTCATACCTCGGACTCTCGTCACCAACAATCCTCAAGAAGCACGAGAATTTTTCCACCAAGTTAAGGGAAAAATGATTGTCAAGCTGCTCAGACCTCTTTCTTCTGGGATGCAAGTCTCCTCTTTTTTCATGTATACCAGCGTCGTTAAAGAAGAAGACTTACTTGATGCTGAAACACTGCGTTATTGTCCAGTTATGTTTCAAGAACAAATCCCTAAACAGCAAGAACTACGAGCAGTGTATGTGAATGGCAATTTCTTTGTCGGGGGGCTAGATGCGTCTGAGTATGCAGCATCTACCCAGGATTGGCGACGTGAGACAAAAGAGATTCTTACCTGGCAACCAGAGCAATTACCTGATAAACTAATCCGTTGTTTGGATGCCTTTATGGCTAAGTTTGGACTGATTTTTGGAGCATTTGATTTGATTAAAACGCCATCAGGAGAATATGTTTTTTTAGAAATTAATCCGACAGGAGAGTGGGGGATGCTGGAGAGAGATTTGGACTATCCAATTTCTCTAGCGATCGCATCTGCACTACTTTCAACAAGCCCGAAGTAAAATGCTCTTACTTAAAAATTCCCAACCAACTGATAACCCCTATATTTATCTGTAGCGTACTTCATTCTCCATATTTGTACATGACTGCTTTAATCATTACTCACAGCCAAGATAACGAAAGTATTCCTCTAGTTATTCAGGCAATTGAAGCCCAAGGAAAGAAAGCATTTCGTTTTGACACAGACCGATTTCCCACAGAAATGCAGTTAGATATTTACTATGGTAGTACTAAGCGAGTGATTCTGAGTGTCGATGACCAGACATTAGATTTAAATGAAGTATCAGCAGTTTGGTATCGGCGCATTGCAATTGGATCAAAAATTCCCAACTCGATGGATAGGCAACTTAGAGAAGCCTCACTGAAAGAATCTCGCGTTAGCATTGAGGGAATGATTGCTAGTATCAGGGGGTTTCATCTTGACCCTCTGCCAAATATTCGCCGAGCCGAAAATAAGCAACTGCAATTACAAATAGCAAGAGATATTGGTCTAGATACGCCTCGCACTCTGACTACAAATAATCCTGTAGCAGTAAAGCAATTTGCCCAAGAGTGTCAGCAGGGAATGATTACCAAAATGCTCTCTTCCTTCGCTATTTATGATGAACGAGGGCGAGAAAAAGTTGTGTTTACAAATCCAATTTCATCAGAGGATCTAGACAACCTTGATGGCTTACGTTTCTGCCCAATGACATTTCAGGAGAAGATTCCCAAGGCATTGGAATTGCGGACAATTATTGTAGGTAAGCGTGTGCTAACGGCTGCGGTTGATTCTCAAGCTTTAGATAAGGCACGTTACGACTGGCGCAAACAGGGAATCGCCTTACTCGACGCTTGGGAATCATACACTTTGCCCGAAGATGTCGAAGAAAAATTGCTCAAACTCATGGCAGAATTTGGTTTAAACTATGGGGCGCTTGATATTATTTTGACTCCTGATGGTCGTCATGTATTCCTTGAAGTTAACCCAGTTGGCGAGTTCTTCTGGCTGGAACGCTGTCCTGGCTTACCGATTTCCCAGGCGATCGCTGAGGTTTTAAATAATTCAGCTAATTGATTACAACTTATCTTTAGCTGGCGTTGCGATACCGCGCTTAACTAGACCCGCTTCTAGTTCCTGAATGAATTTTAAATCTTCCTCCAATAGAGGCTGGCTTTCGCTAGAAGAAAGATTTTTTTCCATAAAAGCAAATGCTTGCCGAAATTGACGCGGATTTGCTTTAATTAGCGCGTCAAAGTGACAGGGAATAATCTGCTGAAAATCCCAACTTGCAACTGTATCAGCCCAGTTGAGGACTTGGCTTGGTCCTTGAGGAAAAATGAGGATTTGCAAAATCGGTGCGACAAATGGTCGTCCCTGACCTCGTAGAGCATCGAATGCCTGCTTCCAGTTTTCTTGCCAGCGAAAAGGAAATAAACCAAAGTACGTTTTTAGCGATCGCTGTGGTGCTTTGAGAGCATCACGAAACATCTGTCCGATTGAAGCAACTTCTAAGGCACTTGGACGGAAGTAAAGCGCAAACAGGGAAATGCGTTGCCATCCCTTGCGGCGGTTGTTTTCATTGTCCTTGATCGTTTCCCAGGCATTGTCCCTGGCATGAAACAGTAAGGGATAAGGATCTAATTGGAGGATTTCTGGTGGGTCAACTGGCACAGAAAGTATAGAATCAGTTACAAGCAGAGTGCGCGATCGCTTGTGAAACACTGCAACTTCTGCAAAAGCTCCTCGTCCCAAGTCGATGTCCAATATTGCATAGTCAAACTCTAGAGCGAAGGGAGCAAGGCTTGAGTCCTCTGGGAGTTCTTGAGTTCGTTTTTGGGGAAAGCCTAGCCAACTAAGCGGCAGATTGAACGGGAAACTCCACTGGTGTGGGGCAACAAAGACTTGTGCTTGAGGAAAGCGACGAGCAAAGGGACCAACGAAGACTTTATGCTCCAGACCAGAACTGGTTGGCAGTAAGATGTACTTAACTTCACCGTGCTTTGCTACCAACTCATTAACCAAGCGGATACACTCAGTTGTGGGAGCAACGGGTGCATATACCAGAAGTCCTCCGGCAGAGAGCTTGACGATAGTCATGCGAATCGGCACGATGGTGTAGAGAATGCCGTGAAGCTGATCGAATGTCCAGATAGTGTCCTGAACTATTTCCTTACGAAGTGTCCGCCGCCTGCCGTAGGGGTAAAGTGGGACAGCAGCCCAGAATGGCCATGACCAATCCTTGGGGTTGTTCAAAGAAGACATCCCTCGATCTTGTAGTTCAACCCTCGACTGAGATCCAAGTGAATTCATCGTCGTTCCATTGTCCTGGCGTGGGCCAGTTATGAAAGTGCTGTAGTGGCTACAAGATTGATATAGCACGCTTGTCGAGCAAGGGCAACTGCCTACAATTGCAACCAGAAGGTATAGAATTTCAATTTTGAAAATTGGGATAAACGTTTTATGCAAATATACTGAGCCAGATAGCGAGGGGGAGTAAGGTAAAAATAATAACTCTTAACTCCTAACTCCTAACTTTTAACTCCTTCACGTTCCTGGTAAATTTTGCAAACGTTGATCCAAATGACTACGCTCTGCCAAAACCTTTACCAACGGGCCATGTGAAGTAAATTCTACAATACTGACCGAAGCAACAGGGCATCCCAAACGAAAACGGAAACGTCCCACATCAATCCCTAATACACTACACAGAATAATTCTGATAGTTGCCTTGTGTGAAACCACTAACACATTACCACTAGTGTAATTTTGCTTGATTTCTTCAATTACCTGCAAGGCACGATAAGCAATTGTAACCGCCATTTCTCCACCAGTAGGCGCATTCCAAGCGGGATCTGCTGACCAGCGAATATAATCATCGTGATATTCACGGCTAATTACTTCTGCCGTTTTTCCTTCCCACAAGCCATAGTTGATTTCCTTCAAACCATCCCTAAGTTGTGGTTCTATCCCTATTGCTTCATACAAAGGTTTTGCTGTCAATACAGTTCGCTGCATTGGACTACAAAATATTGCTATCCAATCCATAAAACTATATGTGTCTGCAAAAGCCTTTGCCATCTCCAAGCCTTCTGGAGTGAGTTCTGAGTTTATAGAACCGCAAAAGGAATTATTGCGGCTGCATTCTGTCTGTCCGTGACGGAGGAAATAAAGAGTTAGGTTCACGGTATATTCTCATCGATTGTGAATTTAACAGCGCTAACAATCAGATGTAGCTGAAGATAGTTAATGCCTGTGGTATATTACTACAATTTTTGAGATTTGAAATAATTTTCAGATTGGACAAAGTTGCCCTAGCTACGCTCGTCGTAGACATTGCTATTATTGCTTTCTAATAATTATAAGAATAAATTAAGCATAAATATAGAGACGTAATTAATTACGTCTCTATAAAAGTTCTGTCAATCAAGCTAGTCCTTTATCTTTCAACGCTTGCTAAGAAGAGAATAAAGGTGCATAGCATTGAATGTTTAGCATTTCGTAATTTTTTCCTGCAAAAATGGAATCCACCCCATTTATATCCCTAGAGTTTCTGCAAAAAAAATCATGAATTACTAGTCAATGTTTTTCTTGACATTATCTTTTACGTCTTCTATTCCGTGACGTACTTCGCTTTCGGCTTGCTTTGCTTTACCTTTAGCTTTATCTTCTGGATCTCCAGTAACGTTTCCTAATGCTTCTTGGGCTTTACCTTCAACATTTTTGGCAGCAGCCTTTGCGCGATCTTCTATGCTCATTTTGATACTCCTGATTAAATTAAAAACTCATTTCAAAGCTATAAACAAACTAACTTTGAAACGTATTTGTTATTACTTTCACACAGTAACTTAAAGTTTTTGCTAAAGCCTTCTACCACAAGGCATATTAAACAATTCAAAATTAAAAACTCAAAACTAAAAATGAAGAAAAGTAATTGTAGTAAGCATCCTGGCTGTTGATGAAATGTAAATTAAAGTCAGGAGAGTTTAGTTACCTATGCTAAAAGACATAGAACAAATGTAAATACGGTAATCTCTACTTTTTAAATAAAAAAACCAGTTTCGTATAGAAACTGGGTTAATAAAGTTATAGGAATATTTTTTGTTTAATCGAGAAAACCCATCAGGCTTTCAGAATTGTCAATCTCATTTGGTGCTATAGGACGGTTCCCGAAGGTAGAATAACTATCAGAAATTGCCAATGAACTTGAGGCAATTGGACGAATCCCAGAGAGATTTATACTTTCAACGACTTGGAATGTGTTAGCGCCAATTGGACGAATACCCATTGAGTTATAGGTTTCAACTACTTCTAACGTGCTGGTGCTAACGGGACGCACCCCAGCAATTGAGAGGTGTTCAGCAACTTCTAAGTCGCTAGCGCCTATAGGACGAATTCCAGAAATGGCCAGTGTTCCAGAAGCTCCCACTGGCAGTTCAGTAACTTCCTCGACTTTATCTGCATTCAAGCTCTGGTCTGGTTGATTTTCAACTTCCTCTGTAGCTTCCCCTGGAGACTTGGCATACTTTTGCCGAGAACTGGTTGCTTTGCCAGCGTTGCTAATAGTCATAAACGAACACCTCTAGTTTGTTAATTGAATTTTACAATAATTAAGGAAAGATGAAATTTTTTCCCATATACCTTAAAGTTTAACCTTAAAAAACCTCATATAGATATAAGAATCTTTAAAACTAATACATAAGTAAATTCAAATTAATAATTTTTGTAAATAATTATTACTATTTATTTGGTCTATTAAGCCAGCTACAATGGATACAGGGCGGAATCGTCACCATGAGATAGGGTATTTATAGCAAAACTGTATGACAGAATTTTGTCTTCAAGCTCCCTTTAGTCCCACAGGCGATCAACCACAAGCGATCGCTAAACTTTCTGCTAGTATCCAATCAGGCAACCGTTACCAAACTTTACTAGGAGCCACTGGAACTGGCAAGACATTTTCGGTAGCAGCAGTTATTGAGAAAATTGGCAAGCCGACTTTAGTTCTAGCGCATAACAAAACCTTGGCTGCACAGCTTTGTAACGAGTTGCGGGATTTTTTCCCCAACAACGCAGTGGAGTATTTTGTCAGTTACTACGATTATTATCAGCCAGAAGCGTATATTCCCGTTACCGACACTTATATTGAGAAGACGGCAGCGATTAATGATGAAATAGATATGTTGCGGCATTCAGCGACGCGATCGCTTTTTGAACGTCGTGATGTCATTGTCGTTGCTTCTATCAGTTGCATCTACGGTTTAGGAATGCCAGCAGAATATCTTAAAGCTGCCATCCCCCTCCAGATAGGTATGGAAGTCAATCAACGCCAAATTTTACGGGATTTGGCAAATGTTCAATATAGCCGCAACGACATAGAAATGGGCCGGGGAAAATTTCGTGTCCGTGGTGATGTCTTAGAAATTGGTCCAGCTTATGAAGACCGAATTATTCGCGTCGAATTTTTTGGTGATGAAATTGACGCGATCCGCTATATTGACCCGGTGACAGGGGAAATTCTCAAAAGTTTGGAAGCCGTAAATGTTTACCCAGCACGTCACTTTGTCACCCCAGAAGAACGATTAGAAGTAGCTTGTTATGATATTGCAGCCGAGTTAAAACAGCAAAAATTAGACTTAGAACAAGCTGGGAAATTATTAGAAGCGCAACGTATAGATCAACGTACACGCTATGACCTAGAAATGCTGCGCGAAGTCGGTTATTGCAACGGCGTTGAGAACTATTCCCGTCACTTAGCAGGAAGACAAGCTGGAGATCCACCAGAATGTTTAATTGATTATTTTCCTAAAGATTGGCTATTAATTATCGATGAATCTCACGTTACCGTACCCCAAATTCGCGGTATGTATAACGGCGATCAAGCGAGAAAAAAAGTTTTAATTGAACATGGATTTCGGCTTCCTAGCGCTGCTGATAACCGTCCTTTGAAAGCAGAAGAATTCTGGCAAAAAGTAAATCAGTGTATTTTTGTTTCAGCAACTCCCGGAAATTGGGAAATAGAAGTTTCTGAAGATCATATAGTTGAGCAAGTAATTCGACCAACTGGAGTGGTTGATCCAGAAATTTCCGTGCGTCCCACAGAAGGACAAATTGATGATTTGTTAGGTGAAATTAAAGATAGAGCCGACCGCCATGAACGAGTGTTAATTACCACATTAACTAAGCGGATGGCGGAAGATTTAACCGAATATTTGCAAGACCACGGTATCAGGGTACGGTATTTACATTCTGAGATTACTTCTATTGAGCGCATTGAGATTTTGCAGAACTTGCGCGAGGGGAAATTTGATGTTTTGGTTGGAGTGAATTTGCTGCGAGAAGGTTTGGATTTACCCGAAGTTTCCTTAGTAGCAATTATGGATGCAGATAAAGAAGGTTTTTTGCGAACCGAGCGTTCCTTAATTCAAACTATTGGTAGAGCCGCGCGTCACGTCCAGGGACAAGCGATTTTGTATGCAGATAATATGACAGGTAGCATGATTAAAGCTATTGATGAAACAGACCGGCGGCGTGGTATTCAAACAGCACATAATCGACTAAATGGGATTACACCGCAACCAATTGTCAAAAAATCAAGTAATGCGATTTTAGCTTTTTTGGATGTATCTCGGCGGTTAAATGCAACTGACTTGAAAGTTGTAGATGAACATATAGATGAACTGCCATTAGAACAGATTCCAGGGTTGATTACTCTGTTAGAAGCACAGATGAAAGAGGCGGCGAAAAAACTAGAATTTGAAGAGGCGGGTAAATTGCGCGATCGCATTAAACATCTGCGGGATAAAATGCTGGGACGTTAACGTGAATCTACTGAGTCTTCAATTGGAGTGTGATTGAGGATAAACTGATGACCGATTGTTAATTGTAAATATCACGGCGATGCCCAACTTGATGAATTGTAATGAGTTGTACTTCAGTATCAAAGGAATAAATAACCCGGTAGTCACCAATTCTGAGTTTAAACAAACCGCTTAAATCAGCACTCAAAGGTTGAGGGGTTAAGTCCTCAAAGTTCTCAGACAACCAGCGAATTTTACGCAGGATGCGCTCTTGAATAGTTGAGGTGAGAGTTTCAAACCCGATAGTCGCCTCTGATTTAAATTCGATCTCGTAGCTCATTACCAAGACAATCCCAGGTTTTTTGCTACTTCCTCAGCAGAAATTCCACGTTCTCCAGATTGAGTACGTTGTAGGGAGTCGAGTAGTTGCTGTTTCACTTCTGGCTTTATTTGTTTGCCTTCATCAGGATCAACCAATAGAGATTGAATCGTTTCGGCAACAGTTTCTTGAATCAGAAGTTTGAGTTCTTCGATGGTCATGTCTTTGACTTGCATAGGGGATGATGGTTAGTGAGAACTGCTCTTACTGTTTTACTTGCTATTGTTGCATATTGCGGCGATCGCGGCGGCGTAACAAACCGCTTGCACATCACATTAAGCATCTGCGGGATAAAATGTTAGGAAGTTAACGTGAATCTTATGCTGACCAATATTCGCCTAATTAGTGTTCAAGAGTATCACCAAATGGCGGAAATGGGGATTTTTCATCCTGAAGAACGCTTAGAATTAATCGCGGGACAAATTATCAGAATGTTAGCAAAAGGTACTGCTCACGAATCAGCAATTACCCGCACAGAAAGGTTATTACGTCAACGTTTGGGTGACAAAGTTTTATTAAGAATCCAGTCACCAGTACAACTTGATGATTATTCTGAACCAGAGCCAGATATTTCAGTGGTGAAGCTGAATCCATTAGATTATGAGGATCACCATCCCAATGCTTCCGAAGTATTTTTACTGATTGAAATAGCTGATTCCAGTCTCAAATACGATCGAGAAGTAAAAGCGAACGCATACTCTAAGTCAGGTATTATTGAGTACTGGATTTTAGATGTGAATGGACGCAAGTTGTATATGTATCGTCTCCCTAGTCCAGACGGATATCACAGTGAGAGCATACTTGCAGAAGATGTGACAATTTCACCTTTAGCTTTTGGTGATTGTGTGATCGCTATTCGGGAATTATTGCGAAAAATCTAGGAGGCGATCGCCAGAAAGCATCTACGGAATAAAATGCTAGAGCAGTTTAGAAAATGGAGTACAGGCTCAAGTTACCCTGCTATTCTTGACGAAGATGTAAAAAAGACGCTCATTCCCTTACCAATTCATGAAGTGCAGGATCAGATTGCACAAAAAATATTGGCGGCACTACATGAGCGAGACATAGCACTTGCAGCAGCAAACGCAGGATGGAATGGAGTGCTTGATAACATCACAAATACATTATGCGGACATGTTGAGCTTTCTCATCCACTGTCAGCTAGTAAAGAAACAATTTCCACAATCGCTCAAGTTCGTCAAAAGCTGTCTGAACTTCCACAATTGAATACTGATGGTGCATCAAATGGTAATGGTAGTGATTTATTTGATGAGATGACCGACGAGTAAAATGCATCTAAGAACGCCCTGCACCCGACCGCCGAAAGGTTATCTGCTGGATGCTCTAGGTTCTCTGTGGGGGGTGAGCTAAACCGTTAGCTGGCTTAGGTTATCTGTTGAGGCACAACGGGAAAGCTTTCTTTTAAAGGCGATCGCCTAATTTCCTACACATCTGAAAAGCACATACTACTTCTGATAAGCATCATCGCCTACAATAGCGATTCTGACACAGTGTGCGTAGGCATAGCCCGTCGTAGACATAGCCCATTTGTACTGCAAAGTGCAGTTTGAAACCGAAGCCACCGAAAAATAAAATCCCTTCCAGAAATTCCCCTAAAATTACAAGTAGAAGAACCTCTCAGGAGAAATCATGGCTATTGATGCAGAAATTTTACAAACACTAGATCAGATGCCAGAATCACTTAAACAAGAACTCTTGCATTATGCCAAATATTTAGTTGAGAATTATTCAAAGGCTGTTTCTCAGGAAAGTTTACAACAAAAAAAGCGTCGTTCTGGCATCTTAAAAGGAACTTTTGTTTTACCTCTGCCTGATGACTTTGATGAACCTCTTGAAGTTTTTAAGGAATATATGGAATGAGTGGTTTCCTTTTAGATACTCATGCCTTTATCTGGTTAACTGAAAATGACTCCAGCCTTCCAGATAATCTGAGGATGATGATCAATACCGCAGATATAGTTTATCTCAGTATCGTTAGTCTTTGGGAAATTGCCATCAAGTTGAACCTTGGCAAATTATCGCTTCAACAGAGCTATGAAACAATAGGTGCTGCAATCGACGCTTCAGATATTCTCATACTTCCGCTATCTTTTGCCGATACAGTTCAAGTTCGGAATCTCGCGCTACATCATGGCGATCCATTTGACCGAATGTTGATTGCACAGGCTATCAATCACTCCTTAATTATTATTAGCAGGGATAAAAAATTCGATGCTTATTCTGTTCAGAGGATGTGGTAATGGGTAACGAACAGGGGAAATGGGTGCTGTCGGAGTATAATTTGGACGATATATTGCGGCTGGAATCTGTAGATGTGGAAATTGCGATGTCTACGACGGGCTACGCCTACGCCCATTTGTACAGACAAGTGCAGTTTGAAACTGAAGCAACCGAAAATTGACATGATAGATAGTCAATCTTTGAATTTCACGCTATCTCCACAGATGCTTCGCATACAATGGTGAAAATTCTGAATAAGTTGTAAATAGTCACACTTCCTGAAAGGCTAATTTTGGATTAAACCAATTGTCTTATGCAAAATATCCCATATCAATATCGACTGCTGATTTTGTTTTTGCTGATGGGTTTGATTGTAGCGCTAGACTACTGGCGTAATCCAACAAAACCGACAAAACTTCAGGAATACTCGTTTTTAATCGTGTCCGGTTTAATCGGTGCTGGGTTTGGTATCGTTAACGATCAGATTACCTGTACTCTCTCACCTGCTTACTTTTATTACTTCAAAAATGTTCCTTATGATTCTAGTTTTCGCTGGGAAGTCAGTGAGGTTGGATTTCAGGCGGGGTTTTTTGCTGGTTTTTTAAGTTACGGCATATTTCTCTTGGTTAATCAGAGACGAAAGTTACCTTTGTCTTATCGTCAATTACTTAAAATGGCACGGTATCCGATTACTTGGGCAATTTTAGTTGCTCAGATCGCAGGATTCATATTTTATTATTTTCAATTTCCCTTCTTTGCCGATCAAATTACGCCAGTCGTTCAGCCAGCAGAAGTTTCCAAATTTATGTTGGTTTGGGGAATCCATATTGGACTTTACATCGGTGCAATCTTAGGAATTGTGCATGGTATAGTCAACATTCGTCGAAGAGTGCTACATCTGTCATTATAAGCACTATATCCACCCTCGTAATTTTTTATGTACCTGCGCTAAATACCACATATAATCATCAATTTTGTAATTATCAGCAGCTTTCACTATATATTCATCAGCCAAATCAACATTATTCTCGACTTCGTAATATAATCCCAAGTAAAGATGACTGTAAAAATTTCCCTTTATCCCTTCTGATTCACCAACAGTTAAAACATCATCTGGTGTACAATCTCCCGCATACAAATCATATACGCGCTGCATAATACGTCGAGGGTCATTTTTCACAGTTAGTAAAGATTTACGTGCCTCTTCAACACCTAACGAACGAGCTATGCAGAGATATTGCCATACTGTTTCTTCTACATCTTGAGAATTCACAGTCAAATCTATTTCAAATTGTTCAGCGCCCTCAGCAAATCTTTCTGCATAATAATACGATAATCCACGTTGCCAGAGGTAGGGTTTAATACTAGCATCCAATTGCTCTGCTATGTCGAAATCTTGAATAGATTCATCAATTTTTGCCAGTTGGAAGTTAATCATACCCCGGCGAACGTAAGCATTAGGATTTTTCGGTTGATTGCGAATGGTTTCGTTCCAGTGCTGGAGTTGATTTTCCAGAGAATTTGAAAAAAACATAGGTTTGATCCGCTACTGAATTGGAATCAGATGCGGTAAATGCTTTAGGGATTGCGATCGCCTACATTACTATAAAAAGCGATCTCATTGGGCACTTACAAGATAAACTCTTAAACTGATACCTTGAAAATAAAAAATCCGCAAAATTACAAATGAGTGATGCCTACGGAAGGCTAAGTCTACGCTGGACACTGACAGGAAAGAAAGCACTGATTACAGGTGCGACCAAAGGCATTGGACTAGCTGTTGCCAATGAGTTCTTATCTCTAGGTGCAGAAGTCATCATTGTGGCACGGAATTCTCAAGATGTTGACCAACAACTAATTATCTGGCGAGAATTAGGATTACCTGCTTATGGAATTACGGCAGATGTTGCAAGCGCTGAGGGGCGACAAGCCATTTTTGAGCAGGTTGGCAAAACCTGGGATAAATTAGACATCCTGGTTAATAATGTGGGAACCAATATCAGCAAAAAAGTACTAGACTACACAGCTGCTGAATATCAGTTCATCATCCAGACAAACCAGACATCAATTTTTGAGATGTGCCGTCTATTTTACCCTCTACTACAAAATAGGGAAAATAGCAGCATTGTGAATATAAGTTCTGTGGCAGGTTTAGTCTCGAACCGTACAGGCGCTCCTTATGGTATGACTAAAGCGGCTATAAATCAACTGACACGATCGCTATCAGTTGAATGGGCTTGCGATCAAATTAGGGTAAATACCGTAGCACCTTGGGCTATTCGCACTCCTTTAACCGAGTCTGTACTCGATAACCAAGATTTTCTCAAATTAGTTCTGTCCCAAACACCTATGGGAAGAGTTGGTCAACCAGAAGAAGTAGCGGGTTTAGTAGCATTTCTTTGTATGCCTGCGGCATCTTTCATCACTGGACAATGTATCACTGTCGATGGTGGTTTTTTGGCTTTCGGTTTTTAAGTCTCAAAGCCAGATCCATCCACGAGGTAGAAGAAACTACTTACAAAATTCCGTATTGTAGAATTGCTGTCTTAAACTCAGGAAAAAACGCTCGTGGTTCCCATTAGAGATAATAATCCGACAAAAATCACGCCTTACGTAACTTATGGGTTGATTGCTGTCAACGTCCTTGCTTTTCTTTATGAAGCAAATCTTCCTCCCCAAGCATTAAATGGGTTTCTACACCTTGCGGCTGTAGTTCCACGAGAACTGACTTTAAGCTTTGCTGGTATCTCTGTACATCAACCAGTACCAGAGTGGGCAACTTTGATTACTTCACAATTTTTGCACGGCGGTTTCTTGCACTTAGCTGGCAATATGTTGTTTCTCTGGATTTTTGGTAACAACGTTGAAGATAAGTTAGGTCATGCCAAATATTTACTGTTTTATTTATCTTGTGGTGTTTTGGCATCCTTGACCCAGTGGTTCTTCGCTCAAGATTCTAGCATTCCTTCTTTGGGTGCAAGTGGTGCGATCGCAGGTGTCATGGGTGCATACATTCTTCGCTTCCCCAACGCTGAAGTTCTCGGCGTAGTACCTCTAGGGTTTTTCTTCCCGACTTTTCGCGTCCCCGCATATTTCTTTTTAGGATTCTGGTTTCTCGAACAAGCCTTCTACGGACTTACCAGCCTGGAAGCACGTACCAACATCGGTATGGAAAGTGGTGGTATTGCCTACTGGGCCCATGCCGGCGGGTTTATCTTTGGGGCAATTCTCGGCCCACTGTTGGGTTTATTTAGTGATAAATCCGAGGAAGAATCTTGGTATAAGTAATTTTCATTGTATCGTAATTAACCTCAAATATACTGATTAATTTAATAGGTGAAATTGTTTAACCTTCGCAACTGCTAGCCTTACAAGCTATATTGCAGTTAGTCAATAATTTAGGAAAAACACCTGTGTTTCCCCTCTACGATGAAAATCCGACGCGAATTACTCCGTATTTCACCTATGGGTTAATTGGCATGAATGTTTTAGTTTTTATTCACGAGGTGAGCCTGTCACATCCACAATTGAGTCAGTTTTTAAGTGAGTATGCAGTAGTACCTCAAGAGTTAACCACCAATTTGAATGGAGAGTGGATAACGTTATTTACGTCGCAATTCTTACATGGTGGTTGGTGGCACTTAATCTCAAATATGGTGTTTCTCTGGGTTTTTGGCAACAATATTGAAGATCGATTAGGTCATGCCAAATATCTGATTTTTTATTTGGCGTGTGGTGCTTTAGCTGCCTTGTGCCAATGGTTTATTGGGATGAATTCTGAGATTCCTTCTTTGGGTGCAAGTGGTGCAATTTCTGGGATTTTGGGTGCGTACATTATCCGCTTTCCCCACGCTCAAGTCATGACTTTAATATTTTTGGGGTTTTTCATCACCACAATCAGAGTTCCAGCACTAGTCATAATTGGAATTTTTGTTGTGCAAAATGTGATATCCGGTCTTGCTACCCTGCAAACAGCCGCTAATATGACCGTACAAACTGGTGGAGTTGCATATTGGGCGCACATCGGTGGTTTTGTATTTGGGGTAATTCTCGCTCCTCTATTTGGCTTGTTTCGGCGCGACTAAATACAGCATTTCCTGAAACTCGTAGCAAAAAACTTGCTACCTCTCAATTCTCTGCTTATTCTCTGCAAGACTCATATTTTTCAGATACGTTAAAGCGAACGCCAACGGCAATGCCAATGCGATACTCTGCATTAAAATTTCCACATTTGAAACTATTAGTTTTTGTTGGCACTCGCTGAAACTTCTTCTGATTGTTCTACCTCAGATATAAATGTTGATGATTTTGCAACTTCTTCAGGTACAGAAACGATGATATCAGCACCATTGATAATTACTCCCAATAACCCCAGTTCAGATTCAACCAATTGATCGATAGCTTCACCTAGCATGTTCTCTTGTGTATAGTGTGGTCGCGCCACTAGTACGATTCCATCACTGTAGGGTTGAATTAACAAAGGATCGTTGGATATGCTGAGTGGACTAGTATCTAAAATTACTAAATCAAAACGTTCGCGGACATCTTCTATCAGCCGCCGCATTTCGCTAGATTCAAGAATCGCAGCGGAATGCCGCACTGGGCCAGGACTGGGAAGAATGTATAAATTTTCAATATCAGGAACTAAACGAATACACTCACTCAAATTAGCGTAATAACGCAGGGGTTCAATCGTGGCTTCCGGGTCAGGAATTACTTTTAAGGATGCACAACGGGAAGGCGATCGCAAATCTGTTTCGATAATCAAGGTTCTTTTACCAGCACGGGCTGAAGCGACACCCAAATTATAAGCACTTGCTGTTTTACCCTCTAGGCTACTGGTGCTAGTAATCAATACTACCTTTAAGTTTTTACCACCAATCCGGCGCATATTACTACGAAATTTTTCATAAAATTCTAAATAAGGAGAATCTTGGGAAAATACTACCGGTACAGCATCTGGCTCCAAATCATCAACTGGCATTAAAGGCAATTCTCCCAACAGTACCACTTCCCGTTGCTTGAGGCTCTCGCGGATATCCTCCCTGGTTTTGAAAGTGCCTTCCAGCGCTCCCAACAAAAATATCACACCGCCACCAACCAATAGACCTAAGAAACCACCCACAGCCAGGGTAATAGGCACACTCTTCGGAGGTTTAGGATCGACAGTAACTGCGGGGCGTCTGGCAATGCTAAGGCTGCTAGTAGTTTCTGCCTCTGCGGTTTTCGCATCGGTTAGCTTCACCTGCATTTGGTCATAGATGGCTTTTTTGAGTCCAACCTCCTGTTCTAAACGCGATCGCTCTAATTGCTTATTAGGTATCAGAGAATACTCTCGCCGGAGTCGCGCTTCTAGTTGGATTTCTTGAGCTAGTTGTTGTTGTAGTGTCTCCCTTTGAGTTTGTAAAGACACCATTTGGTTTGCCAATTGCTGGCGTGTTGGATCTAAGCTGCTTTGAGTGCGAATACCTGCAACGCTACCCTGAAGCGGAGCCGCCGTTCCATCACCACCTAAAACCTCAGCAGCACGTTGTTGTAGTAATTCCTCAGCAGCTTGTTTCTGACGCATTAACTGCACCATCGTTGGATGTTCCGGCCGCAAATCTTTTCGGAGTACAGCGATTTGCGATTCACTTTGATAAATTTGCGCTCGTAAGTTACCAATAATTGGATCGGCACTCAAAGCAGAAGAAACATAAGCTTGTGCGACTGTTAAGCCTAACTTATTTTGTAAACTGCGAACTTGACCATCAACCCCAGAAATAGTTAATTGAATTTGCCGTTGGAGATTCTGGCTGGCAGTAATGGCGCTTAACAAGCTGCCATTCTCTGCTGCTAAGATTGCGGTTCGCTCGACGCGATCGTACTGTTCTAGCTTTTTTTCAGCAATTTGCAATTCCCGTTTAGCTTGTGGTGTGCGATCGTTAATCTTTTGAATAATTGCTTGTAATCGCCCAGTATTGATGTCACTACTCAACTTGATCATTGCTTGCATCAATTCCGTCAAGACCTGTATGCCTCGTTTGGCGTCACTATCTACATATTTCAGTTCAAACAGAGGAGATTCTAATTCTCCACTCTTAGCGTTTTTTTTAGGTAGAGAAAGGGCAAGACTTGCACCGAGTTGTTTCGGTTTGACACCAACTTTCTCCGCCACACCTGCAATTATCTGGTTTGAAAGTAAAACATCCTCATTCAGTTCCTTTCCTTGCTGTTGGATTTCATTACCAGTTGTAGAGAAAGAAACTGGTGGTCCACTATAACTAAGTGCCCCAGATGCTATATAGCTAGTAGGTGGCTCTGGTTGCATAGCCACCACAGTTGATCCGGCGACAACTAAACCAAAACTAGCTAGTCCAATCCACTTATATTTATCAAAAGCAATCAGATAGCGCTTAACAATTGGTGGGGTCATGGTCGCTTCGCTCCAATTCAAAATTTAAATATTCAAAATTCAAAATTTAGGAAGCACCAAACTCAAGATAGTGGCTTTGATACAAGGACGCTATCAACTTCCTACTGTATATATCGGTTGATATCTTTAAGATTTTTCCATTAATGAATTCAAAGATAACTTAGAGATATGGCTTCCTACACTCCAAACTATTTCCAGATTGTATTCTTCTTTTAATGTTACTAATTTATTTTATCTACCACCGACGTTGTCAAAAAACCGCAGAAAGGATTGAACATTGAAGAAAGGTTGGGTAATGGTGGTCAAGAAATTAGTAATTCTACCAATGAGGTTCCGACCAACAACAATAACATCGTTATCTTGAAGTGCCACATTTTGAGACGCATCACCGCCTAGAGCTTTTTTAGCATCAAGTTTTTGGGTAATAGCTCTGCCTCGTTCCGAATCAAAGCGAACCAAAGCGATATCTCTCAGATTAGCAGTGTCTAGATTTACTCCTCCCAAAGCATCTACAAATGTACTGCCGTTAGGCAGTGCTTGAATGGAAAGACCACCCGCAGCGTAGTTTAAAACTCGGACTCTAATCTGTGGTGTAGCCAAGGATGAACGTGCTACCAAATTGCGGTCATAACCATCCTCATTACCGACTTCACGACGGGGTACGAGTATCGCATCTCCGTCTTGCAAGCGTAAATTCGGGATTGAACCGCCATTTTGCAGTGCTGCGTATAAGTCAATAGTTTGTGAAATCACAGAACCATCGATTAACTTTCGGCGTACTTGTACCTGTCGCAGGTCTGCATTCAACGTTGAACCACCAGATATTAGCAAGGCATCAGCAACACGGGGTGTTGGTGAACTAATTGGATAAATTCCTGGTCGAAATATTTCTCCGCTAATGGTGACTTGAACTGGTCGTGTTCCTGCCAAAGATACTACCACGACTGGATCTGGGAAAAAGCGACTCAAGCCCAAGCGAATTTTTTCTTGAGCTTCTTCCAAGGTTAAACCTTTTAATGACACCGTTCCCACTTGCGGCACGATGATGTTACCTTCTGGACTAATTACAGCTTGAAAACTGAGGTCTGGACGCTGCGCTGCTAATGCTAAAACTATTATTGGATCGACTACATAACGATTTAAACCCAAGCGAATTTTTTCTTGAGCTTCTTCCAAAGTTAAGCCTTGTAAAGAAACTGTTCCCAATAACGGCACCGCAATATTACCTTCTGGGTTGATTAAAGCTTGAAAGCTCAAATCTGGAAAGCGCTGAACCGAAACGCTGATTCCATCTCCTATGCCTAAACGGTATGGGCCAGGAGGACGCTGAAGCACAACACCAATTGCATCTCCTGGCCCCAAAAGGTAGCGGCTGAGTTGCGGAGAAATTTCTTCATTTGCATCTGGGGGTGCAACTTCATTAACTGGCACAGGTGAGGGGAATTGCCCTAGTGATTGTCCTTGAGATGGAAAAGGCTGGGCAAGAACAAGTTGGATAGGTGTTGTTAAGAAAACTCCTACTTGAAGACTGACAAAACACAGGGCGCTGAATCCACGCATATAATAACTGGCATCTATGAACATCGGTGCAGAAAATATTGATATAGAAATTAGTAGCGCCGAGTGGTTATTTTACTCTAAAAATGCCTTCAGTGTCTCTTTTATCTACAAGTATTTACCAAGAGAAAGAGAATAATTTTGCTAAATTTAGTTTCTAACTTCATATTGTGAACATCTTGTAAGTGAGTTTCAGCCTGAACACAATTTATAGAGATACTCTTGATAAATCTCTGCACAAGGGCATGTATAACAGACTCTACAAAGGGCCTGCCATTAATGCAGCTTGCACTGTTTCTCCAATAGACTGGGCTAAAAACCAAGATGTTTCTACCTGCCCCAAAGGTTCCATTGGAATCAGAATACTCACGCCAACCCAAGGAGTACGTTGCTTGCGCCACTGTGCCAGTTGATCTGCCAAGAACCAGTGAAAAGGTGATGGATTTCCGCCGTCTGGCATCGCATACCATTGCAAAACAGCGAAGGTTTGCTGTGGTGTGGAGGCGCGAAAGAATCTAGCTTCTACTTTAGTTTTGACATTAGAAGCCAACTTTGCAGATGGTTTGACAGTAAATTCTGCAGAACGAGATTGAGCTATATCCCACTTTCCCCAGCGTGACCTTCCCCAGCCGTTAACGTCTGTCCACTCTACCTCTGGTTGATCCATAGGCCCATTTTGCGGCAACAAAAGCAGGATTGCTTGCGATTCAGAACCTTCTTTTTTAATTACCTGCAAAGACCAATGATGTTCGCCAATTTGCTGTTCTGCTTGTTCAATGGTTTGCCAACCAGGAAGGATTAACCCAGTCTTGCGGATCTGTTTTAATTCGTGGAGGGTAGTAACAGCGGGCGGCTGTTTCCATTGCCAGTGTCCTGTCAGGTATCCAGGAACCCCTGCCATTGCTAGCAGCAGTAGCAATAACAAAAGTGCTGCTACCTGAGTCAATTGGTTTTCCTTGAAAAATTTAGAGAAAGAAATCATCAGTAAAATTTGCAATACTTAGGCAAAATTTTACTTTATAAAATCACATTGTGAGTTCAGTAATATTTAGGACTTACGTATAAGTGATGAAAAATTAAGGGAGTTGGGAGTAGGGGAGAAGTTGCAGAAAGTTTTTCTCCTCTGCCCCTTTCACCTCTGCCTTGTGTGCCCAATGCCTAACGGTGCTAACTTTCTGCTTCTTGCTCAGTTTCTAGAGATGCTGAAAAATAGCTATTAATCCAATTCAGTAAGGGCACTAGTGACACCAGCATACAAGCAGAGTAAAGATCGCCACCCCAACCCTCATGCAGCCATTTAAAAGACGCTTCTTGACCCGTGCCGTGAAAGAAAGTCAGTAAAGTATTACGAATGATATTGGCAATAATACTAACGATCGCAGCAAGAGATAAAAACGATATAGTTGTCCGCCGTGAAGACAAAGCATCTGTCCAATAAAGCAGCATCAAACCAACGTAGAGAGTCGTAAACAACATTTTCAGCCCTGCACAATAGGGAGCAACTTCTACAATCCGTCCTCCCACGTAGAGATTGATCTCATCTACGGTTACTTCCATACCAAATTGATTCAGTATGAAACCTGCTGTGCCAGCGATGAAGCTTTGGAGAGGCATGGTGTAGGGAGCAATAAGATAGGGTAATGCTGTTGGGGTTGCTAAAAATACTAGTAGTAGAGGGAATCCTTGTAATTGCAAACCTGCTATTCCCTTAAACCACAAGCATAGTCCTATTAATATAACGGGCAAGGAAAGGTTAACCCACTCTGTAACACCGCTAAGATAAAAAATTGCTCCTAATAACAATAAAACAGCGCCTAAAGGATTGATGGTATCTGGCAAACGTCTCCACTTTTTCCGGTTCACCCAGCCCAGATAAGCTGCAAATGGTAGACCAATAATCCCGTGGCTGAAATATTCGTGTTCTGTACTGATATTTTTGTGCAGCCAACCATCCAACCAATGTAGCAATATTGGAGCATAAAGCAGCAGCAAAACGCCTAAAATAGCTAAATTTAACAAGCCTGATGCGTTTATCTGTTTAACCTGTTGCCGGAGTGCCATGATTTTAAGTAATTCAAAAACTTTGGTTATTAGTCATTAGTCATTGGTCATTGGTCATTGGTCATTGGTCATTTGCAAAGGATAAATGACAAAGGACAAATGACAAATGTCTAATTGTTAGATGTACATTAAGTATGAATTAACTTCAGGCTACCACGCTGCCAAGGTCAGCAGCAGATAGATTATCTGCCTGATAATTTGTTGAGACTGCATTGGCGATCGCTGCTACAACTTCTTTAACTTGGCTACTCCTTAAACCAGGATACATTGGTAATGATAATATTTGCTTTGACAACTTCTCTGCTTGGGGAAAATCTCCCGGTTGATAGCCTAAGTTGGTGAATGCTGGCTGGAGATGACAAGGAATTGGGTAATGAATGCCAGTTTGAATTCCTACTGCTGTGAGTTTTTCCTGAAGTTGCTGGCGTTCTATTGGGCAAGAATCATCAATTTTAATCACATAAAGATGATAAACGTGTCCTGTATCACTTTGATTTTCTATAGGGATAATTCCAGCAGTTGCCAAGGGTGCTAGTTCCCGATCGTACTGCTGGGCAATAGTCAAGCGATCGCGATTCCACTGCGGCAAATATGGAAGTTTTTTGTGCAAAATTGCTGCTTGCAAAGTATCCAAGCGGCTATTCGTACCTGGTTCAGTATGAAAATACTTTTGCGATGCACCATAATTTCGCAAGCGCACCATCTTCTGGGCTACATCTGAATCTCGTGTCAACAGCATTCCCCCATCCCCAAATGCTCCCAAATTTTTGCTGGGATAGAAACTAAAAGCTGCTGCTATTCCTACTGAACCAGCGTAATATCCGTCTCTTTGGGCGAGATGTGCTTGGGCGGCATCTTCAAAAATTAGGAGTTTGTAGGTATCGGCAAAGTTTACAAGATCGCGTGGTGATACCATCTGACCATAGAGATGCACAGGGATAATTGCTTTAGTCTGAGGCGTAATTGCCTTTGCTGCTTCTCTTAAATCAATTAAAGCAGTTTGGCGATCGCAATCTACCAAAATTGGCTTGGCGCCAGCACGTATTACCCCAATTAAGGTTGCGATAAAAGTATTTGCGGGTAAAATCACTTCATCGCCAGCACCAATATTACACGCTTGTAATCCCAGAGCGATCGCATCTGTTCCTGATGCCACACCAACTCCATAATCTGCACCAGACGCTGCCGCAAATGCTGCTTCAAAATCTGAGAGTGCTTGCCCTAAAATAAAATCTCCCCGTTCCAATACAGATTGGATTGCATCTTGCAATTGTGTTTGAATTGGTTCATGTTGTAACTTCAGGTCTACAAAAGGAACTCTAATATTCATTTTATTCATTACCAGTCGTCCTCAAAAATATTTCCTTGTATGGAAAAAATAGAAACCCTTGTGCAATTTTCAGCGTGAAATTGTAATAGATTTAATCTATTGGATAAAGGCTGAGATCAACTATTTAGTCGGTTATGGGTAATTCAAAGTCACGCCCTATTCATTTGAGCGTCCGAAGTTGCCATCAAACTTCTCTGAAGCCGCCACTCCAACTTCTCTCAAAATTCAAAAAGCTTATGAACTAAGCTTTTCAATAATTTGGTAGTTTGCGAACTCGTAGGGATATGGTTGCTCTATTTACGTCATCCTACACTAGGATTATCATCTCTGGGTGCTAGCTGTTATCAGTAAAATGGCTACATTTAATTACACTAATATAGAAATCATTTTAAGTAAATTTACTTTGAATACCCCAGTAAAAATTTCCCCTTCTGTACATAAAGAATGACAACCTCTTTGTATTGTATCCTTAGCATTAGCTTACCCTGACTGAATCCAAATCTAACGCAGTCTGATTGCAAAATCTCAAGCAAGAAAGACTACACCAGTGCTAAATAAAGAACATTCAGCATCAGTAACTAGTAACTAGCAGACACCACATCTTGGCTTAATGGAAGGGAGAAAAAATTTTTGCCCTAAATTTGTTTGTCAGAGGCAAAATTAGGGAATGCTTAAAATAGCAATTGATAACCTAGAAATAGGACTTGGATCAATTACACGATCGAGAAATTATTAAGGTAGCAGTGGCAATGATAGAGCCTGAAAACAAATTATTTGCCCTAAAGGACGGTTGGGATTCTCATGAATCAAGAGAACAGCAACGCCTCAAAGCTTTGTCCGATTTAGGTTTGCGGCAACCAGAAACGATTCCGGTTTTTGAAGAAGCCACACAGACTGCTGCCCACTTTTTGGAAGCACCAATTTCCATATTGGGATTCGTGGATCAAGAACGCCATTGGTTCAAATCGGCGATAGGCTTATCTAGACTAGGACTAATGAATCATTTGGCACAAAGCCGCCAACTACTACGCCGGGAATCATTTTGCACTCAGGTAGTAGATAGCTTTCAAGTAGTTGTGATTAATGATACACATAAACTTACTGATCCAGTCCTTGCTAGTAGCAAGTTGGTGCAAGATTATGGTATTCGTGCTTACTTAGGAGCGCCACTAATTGATGCTGAGGGACATTGTTTGGGTGCATTGGCGGTGATGGATTTAGTCCCGCGCAATTTTACAACCCGAGACATTGAGTTTTTACAAATCATTGCTCGTTGGTGCATGAGTGAATTTGAACGTAACCGACTCTTGCAAGGGAAACTCGAATCAAGCGTTGCCAAGAATGTTCCGATATTTTCACTGAATGAGGAACGTAACACTGAAATTAAAATCACTGCATCCACTCAAGATAGCGACTCTGTTTCTACTAAGCAACTGAAGCTAGAACTTTTGAGTCAGCTAACTCAGGAGTTACGCACGCCCTTAACATCTGTACTCGGTATGGCTAGTGTTTTAGGACGTGAGATTTATGGGCCTTTGACGACAAAGCAGAGAGAATATTTGGAAATTATCCAACACAGTGGTAAGTACTTACTTTCCCTAGTAAACGAAATTACCGAACTAGGAACTATGGATGAAAACTCAACGGTGCTAAATCTAGCTCCCGTGGATATTGAAATGCTATGCCAACAAGCTATCAATACCCTAGAAGAAGTAGCTAATCGCCGCGAGCAAGATATTCGCCTGTCTATAGAACCGGGACGCAATCGCATTTGGCCTTTAGATAAAGACAAGGTGCGGCAAATGCTTTATCATCTGGTTTTCAGTGTGATTCAACTTTCGGCTACAGGTAGCATTGTTCGCATTCATGTTTCTTACAAAGAAGATACGCTCAACATTACTATTTGGGTTTCCCATCCCTGGTTAGGGGATGGCATAACAGAGGTCGATCCTTACTTCCGTCTCAATTCTTTGTCGCTGCTGGAGCTTACAGGTGAGGTAGCAACTTACAATACTCATACAGAAAGACAAGAACAACTAGATACTTCATCAGTAGCAGTAGAAAATTCCAAAAACTTGAGTGATTCCCACTCAAATTTCTTTGCTACTAGTTCAGGTATGAATTTAGCTAAATCACATGGAAGTCTTTCTCGTGAAAGCTTAGGTCTTTTATTAAGTTGTCAACTGGCAGAATTGCATGGTGGACATATTTTGATTCAAGGTTCACCAGAATCAGGATATCGTTATGTGCTTTCTTTGCCACTGCAACTAGCGACTTCCTCACAAGCAATTAGCGATGTCTAATCGTGGGGATTAGGGATGGTGGGGTCCCCTCTGGGGATAAGGGGTAATGGAGATTGGGAAAGACGTATTTTCTATGTAGATTTCATTAGTTTGTAACGTATTCTCTGTGTGCTTCTGCGCTTACCTATGCCTTTAAATTTCAACCCTCAATTCGCCACCATTTTACGTCAAGCTGTACTAAGTATATGAAGAACTATTCTTAACTTCCTATTGGCTGATGGCTAGGAATAAGAGCGCCATCACGCGATGTGCAATCTCTGTTATTACCTTTTTATAGCTATAGGCATTATGATCAATTCCAAGTTCTGCGTCGGCAGGCTAATTGATCGCAATGTTTTTTATGAATTTAGTCTGGCAACGATTTACTCTATCAACTTTACCGCTCAAAGAATATCTTGCTACCAGTTATGTACACCGCTCTCTGGTGGGACTGCTAAGTTCTTGGCGGCAAACTAGCGTCTTGCTCCAGTGGGGAGATGCGATCGCAGCGGCTTTACTCAGCTTAATATATGCTCTAGCACCTTTTGCTTCCAGTACGTTGGTGGGTTTTTTGCTGGTGGCTTGTGTCGGATTTTGGCTGTTGTTAACTTTATCTGATGAAGTAACGCCAGCAAATATCTCGTCGTCAGTCACTCCCATTCACTTGCTGGTACTGCTCTACTGGGGAGTTGCCGCAATCGCAACAGCATTATCACCAGTGAAAAAGGTGGCACTTAACGACTTGGGAACCTTGACCTTGTATTTGCTACTATTTACCCTTTGTGCCAGGGTATTAAGGTCGCCTCGCCTCCGTTCTTGGATTATCATCCTTTATCTGCACGTATCGTTAATTGTTAGTGTATATGGGTTGCGGCAATGGTTTTTTGGAGCCACAGCACTGGCTACTTGGGTTGATCCAGAATCTCCTATGTCTAAGACTACAAGAGTCTACAGTTATTTAGGCAATCCCAACTTATTGGCTGGATACCTCTTACCAGCAGTAATTTTTAGCTTAATGGCAATTTTTGTATGGCAAAGTTGGCCTAAAAAAGCTCTTGCATTAACAATGCTAATTGTCAATATTTCCTGCCTGATTCTGACTTTTAGTCGTGGTGGTTGGATTGGACTAGTGGTGGCAGTGTTAGCTGTGATGGCATTGCTAGTTTACTGGAAAAGCGTGGAAATGCCTCGTTTTTGGCGTACTTGGTCAATACCGATTGTTTTAGGAGGTTTGATCGGCGTATTGGTGCTAGCAGTGATATTTGTAGAGCCAGTGCGGCTGCGAGTCTTTAGTATTTTTGCCGACCGTAAGGATAGCAGTAATAATTTTCGCCGAAATGTGTGGGATGCTGTTTTTGAAATGATTCGCGATCGCCCGATTTTCGGCATTGGTCCTGGTCACGGCTCTTTTAATAAAGTTTATCCCCTCTACCAACGCCCTCGTTACACTGCTTTGAGCGCCTATTCGATATTGTTTGAAGTGACTGTAGAAACTGGCTTTGTTGGTTTAGCCTGCTTTCTCTGGCTACTAATTGTCACATTTAATACGGCACTTTTGCAAGTGCGACGATTGCGACAAATCAGAAGTGTAGAGGGATTTTGGTTAATCGGAGCGATCGCTATTTTGTTGGGTATGCTAGCTCACGGTACTGTAGATACTGTCTGGTATCGTCCTGAAGTCAATACCCTTTGGTGGCTCATCGTTGCCTTAATTGCCAGCTACTGGACACCTTTAGCTCAAAACCAGACAAATACAACTAACTCAGAACCAGCAGTAAATTAACATAAATAAGTTGTCAGTTGTTTTCTTACCGTACAACTGACAACTTTTGAATTTTCTATGAATAAACTTTGAGTTGTCTAATCTCTGTAGGTAGTAGCATTTGGGGCATTAGGGTCGCGATAAGCTACAGGTTCGCGATCGCTCTTTTTGCCAGCCAACCCGCCTAGACCGAATAAACCAAGTAATCCTAGCCAACCCCAATCAAAATCGTTGCGATCGTCAGTAGTCGTTGTTGGAGCAGTAGTAGTGGCTCCGGTGTCATTAGTTGTCTGAGCTTGTGCAGATAGAGTTAAAGGTAAAATTCCCATACTCAAGGTGAGAACGCCAGCGCCAACAGCTGTAATGAAATTACTTTTCATAAGTTGTAAAAGTTCCTGATGCTATCCGAAGTTACTCACCACTCTATCGGTTCTCAACCTTAACAAAATCAATCTGCGGCTAGAAACTCGGCATTTTTATAACTCACGCTGTGGATATACAACATGATTTTAACAGTAATCGATTTCTCATTCTAGTATGGTAGTTTGACCACACGTTACCCTTAATAACTTTTCATTGCCCGTTGAATGTCACGCTGGTCTTGGCGCCGTTTCAGATCTTCTCGCTTATCGTGGAGCTTTTTACCTTTGCCAAGGGCTATACTCACTTTTAGCCAGCCTCGTTTGAGATACATTTTCAAAGGGATTAAAGTTAAACCCTGCTGTTCGACTTTGCCAATTAGCTTACGGAGTTCTTGACGATGCAATAGTAGCTTGCGTGTACGCCGTGGTTCATGATTAAAATATTGTCCACTAGCGTTGTAAGGCGAGATATGCACATTGATCAGCCATGCTTCGCCATTGCGAAGCAAAGCATAGCCATCTTGGAGATTGACTTTCCCCGCACGAATCGACTTCACCTCTGTTCCTGTCAACTCAATTCCAGCTTCGTAAGTTTCTAGAATTTCATACAAATAACGGGCTTGACGGTTGTCGCAAATAACTTTGTAACCTTCGTTCTTGTCGCTCATTGATAATTTTGTGTGCTTTAAATGTACCTAAAAAATTATTTGGATTGGCTTGTGAATTATACGGTGTATCTTAGAACCGCTATAAATGGTGAACTGTATATCACTAATTTAGCTTTTCTAAGTTCACAATTAAGCTTTTCTGACAACTTTAAGTTAGCTGATAGCGATTACCTCTGAGGTTTCATAGAACAAGTTGCTTGAGCAACTTGTGTTACCAAGCCTGATTTTGTGCAGTTTCACAAATAGGACTTACACATCAAGTAGAGGCAATACCCTTGGTAAGCCGCTTGTACGAAAGCCTCCGCGTAACTTTCTTTTTTGCGTTTAGATGAATTGCCCTCACTCCCTTTTTGCATAAATCCTGAAAAATAATTGGTATGACGCTAATGAATGAACATTCACTCTCCTTAATTGATGAGTTGTTACAAATTACAAAGCTCTCTATGCCTCCTAAGCACAGGGAGTCTAAGGTGGTTACACTTCGTTAACCTTCCTAATGATTTAAGATTTCCTTTATAAATAAACCCTGAGAGCAGTCATTAGCTGGTAATCCTGTCATAGTATGAAACATAAGAACACTATTATTGTCTGTGTTCACTAACGGAGTATATCAAAGCAAATTTCTGGGTAAAAAAATGCTAGGGGTGTATTATCCATGCCCTTGACGATCCTTGTAGTGGATGATGATTTGGGCACTCGTCTGTCTGTTAGCGACTATCTTGAACTGTCTGGCTACTCAGTGATCACGGCTAATGACGGTCAAGAGGCTTTGTTTATGGTGGATGAGTATCATCCTGATTTGATTGTCACGGATATTGTTATGCCACGGATGAATGGCTATGAACTGGTGCGCCGGGTGCGTCAACAACCAGTGTTTCGTTTATTGCCTGTAATTTTATTAACGGCACGCATTAAGACCCAAGAAAGAATTCTGGGCTACCAGTCAGGGTGTGATTTATATTTACCCAAGCCTTTTGAACTGGAAGAGTTAGCAGCAGCAATCCGCAATCTTTTGGAGCGATCGCAAATTATCCAATCAGAGTATCGTTTTTCTCATAAAGATAGTTTGGGCATTTCCGGCTTGACAAAAGCGGGGGATGCCCAAAATTCTCTGTCCACTCAAATTCAGAAATCCCATCTGCACTCAGCCCTAACTCACAGAGAACAGGAAGTCTTAGAGTTATTGACTCATGGTCTTTCTAATGCCGAAATGGGTCATCAGCTACACCTGAGTCCTCGAACTGTGGAAAAGTACGTTAGCAGTTTATTGAGAAAAACCTCAACCAGCAACCGCGCGGAATTAGTGCGTTTTGCGATGAAGCATGGTCTGGTGGAATAAAAGTTAGGAGTTAAAAGTGAGGAGTGAGGAATTAAAACTCCTAACTCCTAACTCATAACTCTTCACTTTTAACTTTTGTGAGCAGACCTTCACAAGCATCGATCAGTAAATCAATAACCTGATTAAATCCCTCTTGACCACCGTAATAGGGATCTGGAACTTCCTTTAGAGTGTGTCGAGAGCAAAACTCGCACATCAAACGCACTTTATGCTGATATTGCTTAGTTTGATCGAGAGTGAGAATGTTCTCATAATTTTCTCGATCCATAGCCAAAATCAAATCAAAGTCTTGAAAGTCTGACTTTTGAAACTGGCGTGCTCGACCACGCAGTTTAATTCCCAACTTAGCAGCCGCCGCAGAACTCATGCGTCTGTCAGGTGAGCTACCAACGTGATAGCTAGATGTACCAGCAGAGTCACAGAGGATGCGATCGCTCAAGCCAGCCTGCTCAATTAGATGATTCATGATGTTTTCTGCCGATGGCGATCGGCAGATATTACCTAAGCAGACAAACAGCAACTTATAAGGCATAGATATACTTTGTCCTTTGTCAATAGTCATTTGCCTTTTGTCCTTTGTCCTTTGTCTTTTGACTAATGACCAATGACTAATGACTAATGACTAATGACTAAAATCCAGGTAACTCCAACCCACTGGTTAATTCTTCCATACGTTCCCGCATTGTTGCTGTGGACTTGTTGTAGGCTTCTTTCATTGCCACTGTTACAAGATCAGAAAGTACTTCTGCACCTTCTGCTAAAGCATCTGGAGAAATTTCCACTCGCTTGGGTTCTTGGTTCCCACTGACAATTACCTTCACCAGACCACCGCCAGATTCTCCTTGAATCTCCATTTGCTCCAATTCTTCTTGGAGTCGCTTTGCGCCTTCTTGAACTTGCTGCGCTTTCTTAAAAGCTTCGGCTAATTCTTTCATTTTTCCTAAGCCAAAGCCGAATCCCTGTCCTTTTCCTGTCATAATTATTTGTACGCGTGTGCGTTGAATAACAAATCAAATTCAATTATAGATGCGGTAAGTAATTTGACTCTTTTTTTACCAATAATTAATGCGTCATAGAGTTGAGAGTAGGGAGTAGGGTATTGGACATTGGTTCTTATATTCTTCTACCTCATCTCCCCATTCCCCATTCTTTATCCACAAGCACCTTGAAACTCTCCGAGCATTTTGACTTCTGGCTCTAAATTAATAGACCAACGTTCTTGTACTTGATGTTGGATGTGGCGAATGAGACAGAAGATATCACTAGCTTTTGCTCCACCACGATTAACGATAAAATTAGCATGTAGTAGTGCTACTTGTGCTCCACCAATTTGGTAGCCTTTTAGACCAGTTTGTTCAATTAACCAGCCAGCACTGTAAGGCTTGGGATTGCGAAACACACTGCCACAACTGGGGAAGTTGTATGGTTGAGTGCTTAACCGATGCTTTTTGTGTTCTTTGGTAATTGCCACAACTTTGGCTGGGTCTGCACCTGGCGCAAGTTGTAAGGTGGCTTGGGTGACTATGCGATCGCCACCTTGCAATAATGAAGTCCGGTAGCTATAACCTAACTGTTCCGGGGTAAGAGTTTCCAACGTACCATCGGGTGAAAGTACCTGGGCGCTAACTAACATATCTGCGATACAGCTATTATGTGCCCCTGCGTTCATCACCACGGCGCCTCCTGCTGTTCCGGGGATACCAACAGCCCACTCCAATCCTTGCCACCCTAATTCTGCTGCCGCCCATGCCAAGCTGGGAATTGATTCTCCGGCAGCAACGGTTAATTGACCGGTTTGGGGATCAAAGTGGTTGAAGCGGAGATGACGAGTAGCAATAACTAAGCCTGATATACCACCATCGCTTACCAGCAAGTTAGAACCTGCTCCCAACGTTGTCACTTTTAAATTACGTTCTTTTGCGTATTTAAGACTTGCTTGCAGTGCTTCTAAGTTTCGGGGGGCAACGTATAAATCAGCTGCTCCCCCAACTCTATAGGAAGTAAATGCTGACAAAGAAGCCTGGGACTTGATCGCACAATCAGTACTGGGTAAGTAAATTACTTCGCTCTCCACTGAATTAGCTGTTTGCTGTTTCTTTGTATTCAAAGCAGAAACTGTGCAGACGTTTCCAGCTGCCTGGGAAATGGTCATCTTTACTTTATTTTGGTAAAATTTTTACATTAATCTACCGTAAATATACGGTAATAGAGTTCACAGATGAAACCGTTGCGAGAGGAGCGCTTTGCTCAGAAATAAAACTTCGCAAAGTTTCCACTTAGGATGTGGCTTTAGCCGGCTCACAAAGTGTCGTAATTACTTCAGGAATCACCTGGTTCAAATTTCCAGCGCCTAAAAACAGCGCCAAGTCTCCTGGGCGTAGTGTTTGTAGCAAGTACTCACACACTGCTGGTAAAGTTGGTTGATAAACTACCTGCGAATGCTGTTTAGCAATTTCCGCCGTTAGACGTTCACCACTAATTTGCCCTAAATTAGGTTCGCCTGCACTGTAAATATCAGTCAACACCACCAAATCAGCATGGGTAAAAGACTCGGCAAATTCATTTAAAAAGGTCAGTGTACGGCTATAGCGATGGGGTTGGAAGATAGCAACCACTCTTTGCCCTGGTCTTGCCTGTAAACGGGCTGCGGCGAGAGTAACGCGAATCTCACTAGGGTGATGAGCATAGTCATCAATGAAGGTAATGCCATTGACTTCACCTCGGAACTCAAAGCGTCGTCTTGCTCCTTCGAAGGTGGCGATACCTTTGGCAATTGCTCCAAATTCTAAGCCCAAAGCGCGACCAACAGCGACTGCGGCTAGGGCATTGCTGAGATTGTGCCGACTGAGCAACCGCAACTTTAACACGCCCAAAGCTGTACCTCTTTCCCAAACCAAAGCCGTGGTACCATCAGCACGATAATCAATATTGGTGACGGTGTAATCAGCGTCGGTATCTGAGTGTAAACTGTAGCTGATTGTGGGTTGCAAGCGATCGCGCACTGTCGCACAGTCAATGCTACCTATTAACGTTTTACAACCCTTAGCAAATGTCTGGAAGATGTCAATAACTTCTTCTAATGTATCGTAGTGGTCAGGGTGATCGAGTTCAATATTGGTGATGATACCAATTTCGGGAGCGTGTTTTACCAGAGAACCATCTGATTCATCTGCTTCGGCTACTAAATATTGGCTTTGTCCCAATCGAGCATTACCTTCCCAAGCATTGACTTCGCCACCGACTAAAATCGTTGGGTCTAGACCCGCTTCCAGAAGCATATAGCCAATCATACTACTGGTTGTAGTTTTGCCGTGTGTTCCTGCCACTGCAATACTGTAGTAATCGGCAATTAAAGCTGCTAGTACATCTGAACGATGTAAAACTGGACAACCTAATTCCAGCGCTGCTTTGTATTCTAAATTATTAGTGTTAATTGCTGTTGAACAAATGACTTGAGGCAGTTTTGACTTAGTATCAGCAGATAATTGTTCTTGTGAATTTAATACTACTGGATTAGCCAATACCTGAGGGTGAAAGAATTCGAGATTGCTTGCCTCTTGTTTACTAAAAATATGAGCACCGATAGATTCCAACTTGTGCGTAATGTGGTTAGGACGAAGATCCGAACCTGACACTGGAAATTGACGCTTTGCAAGAACGTATGCCAGAGCAGACATACCTATGCCACCGATGCCAATAAAATGAAATGGTCTACCACTAAAATCTACAGAATTAGTCATTTATTGCTCCTCTTACACCACACCACACCATAATCACAAATGACACGCGTATCATAACAGGAATTTGATTTTTACCGTAACTACTCCTGTATCATGTTCATGTTTGATGCCCAAATGATGTTTCTGCTCTGGTTTTCCTGGTTGAGAATGATTTTACCTTGGTTGGAGGTTTTTGCTATTTCTGAACTGTTCTTAAGATTATTCTGAAAATTTTGGCCGCATCGGGAAAGAAATTCTTGTAATGTCAAATACATATTTTTGGCTACCTTACTGGAATTGGCTACATAATACATTGTTTAGTGAAACTAAATTGAAATTGCATCAAGTCTAGGCGTGAATTGAGTACAATAGTACATTGGTAATGAAACTATTTTTCAATTGCATATAACCCAGGCTTATCTGGATGCAGCAACTAGCAATTTTTGGTGGCACATTCGATCCAATTCATTGGGGACACCTGCTCGTAGCCGAGACAGCTTTGCATCAAGTATCCCTTGAAAAGGTTATTTGGGTACCAACCCTAAATCCTCCTCACAAAGAAGCAGCTTTGTTTGAGCATCGTCTGCAAATGCTGCAATTAGCAATAAAAGATAACCCAGCATTTACTGTCTCACTAGTGGAGACTAATCGCTCTGGGACTTCTTATGCCATTAACACCCTGATTGACTTATCTGCTTGTTACCCAAATACTCACTGGTACTGGATTGTGGGCTTGGATACTTTCCAAACCTTACCCGGTTGGTACCGAGGACACGAATTAGCACAAATGTGTGATTGGTTAATCGCACCCCGACAGCTAAGTGGTGAGACTATAACTCAAAGCAAATTAATCTGCAAGCAAGTGGAGCAACAACTCAAGGAGGAGTCTGCGATCATTAACTGGCAACTCTTGAATATACCTTTAGTAGGGGTTTCGTCAAGTCTAATTCGCAAATTTTGCCGCGATCGCCAGTCAATTCGTTATTTAGTCCCGGAATCGGTCAGATCATATATCACTAACAACAATCTCTACTCTTACAAATCTGAATAAATTATGTGTTTTTTTATTGATCTAACACTTTATGGTTAAAAGTGCCCCCCCCCTTTGCGATATGATTGGGGTCAACGATATCAACATATAAGCATAAATACAGAGGGCAAGACACTGTGATTAGAGTTGCAATCAACGGTTTCGGGCGGATTGGACGTAACTTTGCGCGTTGCTGGGTGGGTAGAGAGAATAGTCGGATTGATCTTGTCGCTATTAATGACACTTCAGACCCTAGAACCAATGCTCACCTGCTAAAGTATGACTCAATGCTAGGCAAGATCAAAGGTGCTGAGATTAGTGCTGACGATAACTCTATCATCGTCAACGGTAAGACCATTAAGTGCGTGTCCGATCGCAATCCCGAAAACTTGCCCTGGAAAGATTGGGGAATTGACCTAATTATCGAAGCAACCGGGGTATTTACTAGCAAAGAAGGAGCGCTCAAGCACGTAAATGCTGGAGCCAAAAAAGTTCTGATTACCGCTCCTGGTAAAAACGAGGATGGTACTTTTGTGGTTGGTGTGAATCATCACGACTATGACCACAACATACACAATATTATCAGTAACGCTAGCTGTACTACCAACTGCTTGGCACCAATCGCCAAGGTGTTGAACGATAAGTTCGGCATCATCAAAGGTACGATGACCACTACCCACAGCTATACAGGCGATCAGCGATTGCTAGACGCTTCTCACCGGGATTTACGACGGGCGAGGGCCGCAGCGATAAACATTGTACCCACCTCTACTGGCGCAGCAAAAGCAGTGGCGCTGGTTATCCCAGACCTCAAAGGCAAGCTGAATGGTGTTGCCTTGCGCGTACCAACCCCGAACGTCTCAATGGTAGATTTCGTAGTTCAGGTTGAGAAGCGTACTATTACTGAAGAAGTTAACCAAGCTCTCAAAGATGCTGCCGAAGGCCCACTTAAAGGAATTTTGGACTACAGCGAACTAGAACTAGTATCTTCCGATTATCAAGGTAGTGATGCTTCTTCAATTGTCGATGCTAACTTGACGTTGGTCTTGGGTAATGACTTAGTAAAAGTTATGGCGTGGTATGACAACGAGTGGGGTTATAGCCAACGAGTCTTGGATTTGGCAGAATTAGTAGCTGAGAAGTGGCAATAATTTGTCATTAGTCATTGGTCATTAGTCATTAGAAAAATCCCAAACTGTCATTAGTCATTGGTCATTAGTCATTAGAAAAATCCCAAACACACTATTGACCAAAATGTTGAAATCCCTGGCTAAGATTCAGAACTTGGTCAGGGAACTTTTTTTGCTCGTCGTGCAATATTACTTTCGATCCGGCTATAATCCTGCCTGCGATCGCAGCACCTTCTCCAAGATGTTGCACTAAGACTAATGCTAATTCTTGTGGTAAACACAGCACTAATTCAAAGTCTTCGCCACCATATAGAGCATATTTTAACGCTTGGTCTGGTGTCAGCCAATTGTTAAAAGTTTTTGGTACGGAAATTTGTCTGTATTCTAAGACAGCGCCAACGCCACTGGCGCGGCAAATTTGGATAATTGCATCTGCCAAACCATCACTGCTATCCATACCAGCAATGGGCATGGGGCATGGGGCATGGGGCATTGGGCATTGGGATGCTAAAATTTTCCAGAGGATTGGTAAGACATCTAATCGTGGTTGGGGACGTTGATGTGCGCGGATTAGAGCCGTGCGTTCTACATCTTTGAGGTTTTGTCCTAGTTCGGGATGCAAGAGTAGTTCTAAGCCAGCGTGGGAGGCTCCATGAACGCCTGTAACGACGATCGCATCCCCAAGAACAGCAGCAGAACGGCGAATAATTTGACTAGGGTTGACTTGACCAAAAGCGGTAATTGCCAGAGTAGTTACAGGCGATCGCACGACATCACCCCCAACAATTGGGGTATTGTATTTTTGCAGGCATTCTGTCATTCCCTGGTACAAGCGTTCTACCCAACTCACCCTAAGTTCACCGGGTAGTCCCAACCCGACAGTGATTCCCAATGGGGAAGCGCCCATTGCTGCTAAATCTGATAAATTGGCAGCAGCAGCTCGCCAACCAGTATCTTCTGGGGAAGTGGTGAGATTACTAAAATGCACGCCATCAACCAGTACATCTGTAGTAACTACCAAAGATTGCCCTGGTGCAGTCTCAAGTACTGCCGCATCATCGCCGATAATTTCTGGTGGGCAGAAGCGCTGTAATCTTTCTAAAAGACCTTGTTCGCCAGTATCTTTTACCTGTTGAGAAGATAACTTAATGTTCACAATCGGTTTTCCGTGTTGCAAAATTACGAAGAAAACTGATGATTTACTTTACTGTTTAAGATAAGGGTATTGTCTAGGAGTCAGTTGGAATGGTAACAACACCAGTAACCAGCATCACATTTGAGGAGTACTTAACCTATGATGATGGTAGCGATTTTCATTATGAACTGGTGGATGGCAAGCTAGAGTTAATGAACCCACCTACTATAGAACATTTCCTGATTGCCAAATTTCTTGAGCAATTGCTAGATGCAGAAATCAAACGTTGTAGCTCACCTTGGCTGTGTTTTCGAGAAAGTGGGGTGAGGACGGGTAGAAATAAATCTAGGTTGACTGATTTGTGTGTAGTGACACTGGAACAAGCTAGAGAATTATTGAATGCTCTAGCAGTATTTGAGTCACCACCATTACTAATTGTCGAGGTGGTTAGTCCAGAGTCGGTGAAACGGGACTATCGTTATAAACGCTCAGAATATGCTGCTTTAGAGGTTCCTGAATATTGGATTGTAGACCCACTGGCGACAAAAGTTTCAGTGTTACTACTGGAAGATGGATTTTACGAAGAAACAGTTTTTACAGCCACTCAGCAAATTGTATCACGGACTTTTCCAGAATTAGCGATCGCAGTTGATCGGATATTCACCGCAGGGAATCTGAGTTAGGGGAGTTAGAAGCTAGAAGTTAAAAGTTAGTAATTATTCTGCCTCATTTCCCTACAACCATCATTTCTAATACTCCCATCTGGCATGATAGTGTTGCACAAGATAGCACCCTTCAGTCTACGTTCACTCAAGTACTTAGCCCCCATCAAATTTGCGTTGCTGAGGTTGGTATTGTAAAAGAAAGTTTCATCGAGAAAAGCTTCACTGAGATTGGCACTCCTCAAGTCAGCACTATCAAATACAGTTTGCAACAAATCGGCACCACTCAGGTTAACATCCTTCAAAATAGCATTATTGAAACTGGCTTGATGCATACGAACACCGCTCAGGTCAGATCCAGTGAGATTAGCTCCACTGAAGTCAATATCATCCAAAATGGCATTTCTCAAGTTAGCTCCACTCAGGTTGGCATCGCACAGTTCAACAGATCCCAAATCCGCTCCTTCCAAGTTGGCATCACTGAGATTGGCTCCACTCATATCTCCATCAAAACCAAGTCCTCTGAGATCGGCTCCACTCAAATCAATCCCAACCAAATCGGTTTCATTACTGTAGCGCTTGATAAATTCCTCTCTGTCCATAACTTAAGGATCGCAGTTGATCAGGTGTTCACCGCCGGAAATCTGAATCAGGAGAGACGCGATTAATCGCGTCTGTACAAGAATTATTCTTTTCCTGTCCCCTGTGTCTTCTTATGCAGCTTGCGGCTCAACCAGATTTTCTATTCCCTGAACCACAGTTGCCGATTCAATTTTGTCACCAGCCTTCAGTTTATCCAAAACTTCTTTACCTTCGGTGAGATAGCCAAAAACGGCATAGCGTCCATCTAACAGGTTGCGTCCGGCGGGGGTGAGTTCTGGTTCAAACAAAAAGAAGAAAAATTGTGATGAACCACCATTTACTTCACTTTCAGGACGAGCCATCACTACTGCACCAAAGGCAGAAAAAGGCAGAACTGGCATATCAACGTAACGACCAGCTTCTTCTAGAGTAATGCCATAAGTAGGTGCTTTATCGCCTTGGACTAAGACTTCTAAGGGAATAGCGCGATATTTGCCCGTTTTTGGATCAATGAAACCCACATCTTTCCCAGCAGGATCTCCAGTTTGGAGAAAGTAAGATTCTTCAGAACGGGTAAATTCTAAGCCATTATAAAAACCCCTATTTACCAAATCTACAAAATTACCAGCAGTCACGGGAGCGCTGTAACCGTCTACGACAAGGGCCAAATCGCCTTTGTTGGTTTTGATTTCTACAGTGGCACGACCTTTAAGTTGCGGCAGATTACTGTACTCAGCAGGCACTTCAAAGGGGAATTGTTTCACCATTGACTCTTCTAGCTGAGTAACAAGATTCAGAAGTTTGCCTCTCTCTTGCAGAATTTGTTCTTTATCTTTGCTGTTCGCCAATTCTTGTAATTTACCCACCCCAGATTTCAACTCGGTAATCCAAGCTTCGGCTTGGGGTTGGCGTTCTGCGGGAACGCTTGTTAAGATTTGGGAAGGTTTATCGAGAATGCGGGATGCTTGGCTAATGTCTTTGGAAATAGCACCCCAACGCCGATTCGCCCGCAGTTGGGCAGAGATGTCCTCTAAACTGCCTTGTAGTTGCCGCACAGGTTTGTTATCTATCGGGAGTGCATACCGCAACAAAGCCTTTCCGTCGGTAATTGCATTGCCGGATGGTAACGCGGCACTACTGGAGGGAGTCCACCCAGCTGTAGTTATGCCTAAAAATATTGTTATCAGCAGTATTGCCATTAGGCTGTTCTTCAGCCAGGATTTTAATAAGTTAAGCATGGGATAACTCAAATGCAGCAGTGAATTGTTGACTGGACGTAACCCATAAATAATCTTCCCACGTTAGGTGATGAGTGGAGCAGAGGTCTAGGGCAGAGGAAAAATGACTAATGACAATGACACTAAACTAATGACAAATGCCCAATGACGACCCTAGAAGGGTACAATAAATGCCGATTGTCTTCCAAAATTTGAAAGTTTCATGATCTCCAGTAACGACTTTCGACCCGGTGTTTCAATTGTATTGGATGGGTCTGTATGGCGAGTGCTTGAATTCTTGCACGTCAAACCAGGCAAAGGTTCCGCCTTTGTACGAACTAAGCTAAAAAATGTCCAGAGTGGGAGCGTTATGGAAAAAACGTTCCGCGCAGGGGAAACAGTGCCGCAAGCTACTTTAGAAAAAAGCACGATGCAGCATACCTATAAAGAAGGCGATGAGTTTGTCTTTATGGATATGGAAACCTACGAAGAAGGCAGATTGACTCGTGAACAAATTGGCGATCGCGTCAAGTACCTTAAGGAAGGTATGGAAGCCGAAGTGATTCGGTGGGGCGAACAGGTATTGGGAGTAGAGTTACCTAAGTCTGTAGTTCTGGAAATTGTCCAAACAGATCCAGGTTTAAAAGGTGACACTGCCACAGGTGGCTCAAAACCAGCAACTCTAGAAACTGGTGCAGTTGTGATGGTTCCTTTGTTTATTTCTCAAGGAGAACGCATCAAAGTTGATACCCAGGAAGATAAATATATCAGCAGGGAATAACTTTCATCTCTACGGAGATGCAAGTCCCGCTTGAAATCCCTACATAGGGATTAATCCCCTGCCACACTTAAAATGCTAATTTACGGATAGGTCGAGGTAATAAAAACTGTGCCATTGGACTTTAATGAAATCCGCCAACTACTGGCAACTATCGCACAAACAGATATTGCAGAAGTCATACTCAAAAGCGATGATTTTGAGCTAACAGTCCGTAAGGCTGTGAGCATTAGCAATCAGATGTTGTCGGTAGGTCAAGGGACTTTAGGCGGTGTGGTAGGTTCAGGCTTGACATCGGGTTCATCTGGAGGAAACCAGATGAGCGGAAGTCAGGTAACGGAGGTGTCCACATCTCGTGTATTTGAGAATACTGGAACTAGCACACAAATGCAGTTATCAGTAAATCCTGCCTCAACCATTGACCAGAGATTAGTAGAAGTGCCTTCCCCAATGGTAGGAACGTTTTATCGCGCTCCTGCGCCTGGGGAAGCGGCATTTGTGGAAGTGGGCGATCGCGTCCGCAAGGGTCAAACAGTCTGTATCATTGAAGCCATGAAGCTGATGAATGAAATCGAAGCCGAAGTCTCTGGACAGGTGATGGAAATTCTCCTTCAAAATGGCGACGCTGTAGAATATGGTCAACCTTTGATGCGAATTAACCCTGATTAAGTATTAATGTATATATGATGTGAGTCATTGTTAAAACTTTCAGTCCTTGCGGGTCAACCCTGATGAAACAAACGTTGCCTTTACCACCAGAAGTGGTGCAACAAGTAGCTGAATACTTCAGCCTGTTAAGTGAGCCAATGCGCCTACGGCTGCTACACTTATTACGGGATGAAGAAAAATGCGTGCAAGAGTTGGTAGAGGCAACACAGACTTCCCAGGCAAATGTGTCAAAACACCTGAAGGTAATGTGGCAAGCAGGTATCCTTAGCCGCCGCAGTGAAGGAACTTGCGCCTATTACCGGGTGGAAGATCAAATGATTTTTGAGTTGTGTAATCGGGTTTGCGATCGCCTCGCCACAAGGTTGGAGCAGCAAGCCCGGAATTTTCGCGTGTTAAATAGTAAACGGTAAGTTTAAGAGAGTTATGAGTTATGAGTTATGAATTAAAACTCCTAACTTGTAACTCCTAACTTTTTTAAAGGGGATAATCTTTTTGAAACTGTTCACGAGTTAGCGGTTGTTGTAACTCTACACCCTCACCGCCTAAAACATCCAACGGTTTGCCGTTCACATCAATGTATACTTTGGCTTTGGGATTTAAAGTTGTGGCAGTGTAAACAACTTGTCCTACGCGTCCCATCATTGAGGTGCTACCACCACCGCTGGTAAAATCTTCAGATAAATTAACGTGAACCTCATCATTTTCCGCTTTCAACCCCAATAGCTTGGTTCCTTTAGGGATGGTTGTCGAATCTGTCCCTTCTGTTGGACCTGCTAACAAACTTTGGAAAGCTGCTTCTAAAGGCTGGTTGGGTCGAATAGAAGCGACTTTAATAGGCTGGGGAACCAAAGTAAGATTTTTGTTATTTGATCTTAACCAATAAACGTTGGGGGTTTGCTCATTAGCTGGCTGCCTAGTTGATGGCTGTGCTGGCTCAATGCGGCCAGAAGGATTTGATGGTGTGGGAGGATTGCTGGATTGTGTGGTAAACCAAGCTACACCGCCACCCACCGCTACAACCGCTGCTGACACGGCTGCAATTACGCCTGAAGAAATACGATTAGATCCTTGTTGGTCTTTCATGTTCAAAACCTTCCTAACTGAGGGCTGATATGGTAGTTATGTGAGGAGCAGCCTGGTTAAAGACGATACTTATAAGTAGAGAGTTTCCCACAATCTAGAGGAGACTTAATAGCTTTTAATTCTGCAAGTCCCTAATATAATTTTAGGATTTTTATTTTTAATCCGTCACCTGCCAAATTATGTAAATTTTTGAGAGTCGAGAGTGAAAAGTTCAGAGTTAGGAGTTAGGAGTTAAGAAGTTGGGGATAAGGGGACAGGAAGATAAGGGGAAATTATTGAACAAGTCTCTCCCTTGTCTCCCCCCTCTTCCTTGTCTCTTCTCCATACTTATGCCCTATGTCTTAGTGCTTCTGTAATCCACTTATGAAGTGTTGTTGTCACTTCATCAATGACTATTTCTTGCGATTTGCGGGTGGCTCTTTCTACAACTTCAACTTTGCCATTAGCGATCGCGCGTCCGGTTACAATTCTATAAGGTATGCCAATCAAGTCCGCATCTTTAAATTTGACTCCCGCCCGTTCGTCGCGGTCATCTAGTAGGGTTTCAATTCCCGCTTGATTGAGTTCTGTGTAAAGTTTTTGGGCAATTTCGATTTGTTGAGCATCTTTAATGTTAGGAATTGTGACGATCGCGTGGTAGGGTGCGATCGCTACTGGCCAAATAATCCCATCTTTATCATAAGATTGCTCTACGGCAGCTTGGGCTAATCGTGACACGCCTACACCAAAACAACCCATAAATAATGGCTTTTCTTCACCCTGTTCGTTGGTATAAGTTGCACCCATCGCTTGGGAATATTTAGTGCCTAATTGGAAGATGTGACCTGCTTCAATTCCACGGGCGCTTGCAAGAGTTTGTTCTGGGTTATGGATGGCGCGATCGCCGGGTCTTGACTTACGAATATCTACTACTCGCCCTGGTAACTTAAATTGCTCACCCCAATTAGCGCCAACTACGTGATAACCAGCTTCATTTGCGCCTGTAACAAAGTTTTTTAAATCAACGGCTGTTTGATCCACCAAGCGCAAAAACTTGGGATGGATCTGTTTATTAGCAGCAATATACTCATCTGCGATATCAGGCGCAATGTAGCCTAAAGGTAAAGATTTAGCTGTCCATGCTTGCTGGGCTTCTACATTTGGTACATTCAAACTAATGATAGTTTTAGCACCATATTCAGAAGCTAATTTAGTCAGTTCATTTTGCAATTTGACCTCATTAACTTCCTGATCGCCTCGAATGCTTATCAGAACTAACACTGTTGTGCCATTATCATAAACTGTCTGATAAAGGACATTTTTCACCAATTGAGTAGGAGAACAGTTGAGGAGTTGACACACCTTTTCAATCGTTTCTGTTCCAGGTGTATCGCGTTTCTCATAAGTTGTAAACCGTGAAGTTTCGGCATCAATTGGTAAAGAAACAGCCTTTTCTACGTTAGCGGCGTATTTACCATCCTCAGTGTAGAGAACTTCGTCTTCACCAGCTTCCGCCAAAATCATAAATTCTGTGGAACCAGAACCACCAATTGCACCAGAATCGGCTTCCACTGCGCGAAAAGCTAAACCAGAACGTCGCAGGATATTGCTGTACGCTTTATACATATCCTGGTAAGTTTCCTTGAGGCTGGCTTCATCGGTATGGAAGGAGTAGCCGTCCTTCATGATAAACTCTCGTCCGCGCATCAAACCAAAGCGGGGACGAATTTCATCACGGAATTTAGTTTGAATTTGGTAGAGATGCAGTGGTAACTGGCGATAAGAGCGAATCATATCACGAGCGATCGCTGTGATTACTTCCTCATGAGTTGGGCCTAATCCTAATTGTTGCTCGCGGCGGTCAATTAGGGAAAACATAATCCCCTCAGCTTTGGTGTAAGTGTCCCAGCGTCCCGATTCCTTCCATAAATCAGCAGGCTGTAATTGCGGTAGGAGACATTCTTGTGCGCCTGTCGCGTTCATTTCTTCCCGCACAATCTGGGAAACTTTTTGCATTACCCGCCACATCAACGGCAAATAAGCATAAAGGCCACTACCGATGCGACGAATGTAGCCTGCACGGAGTAATAATTTATGGCTAGGAATCTCAGCATCAGCCGGATCATCCCGCAGTGTAACAAATAACATTTGTGAAAGTCGCATCGTTTACTCCCTTTCCAGAATCTCTAATTTGTTTATAAACCAATACGGTTCAGTTAAGGTCTACTGGCAACAATTTTGGGTTTTCGAGACGCGATAAATCGCCGTCTCTACAAGTGTTTTGGGCTTATCTGAACTGTATTGTGATATAATCTTTGCAACTATTTAATCTAGGTCTAGGTTATGAGTCTTTTGACATTAAAACTAGACACCGTTCACCTGAGTGACGAACAATTTTATCACTTATGTCAAAATAACCGCGAATTGAAATTTGAACGCACTGCCAAGGGAGAATTAATCATTATGTCCCCCGTTGGAGGTGAAAGTGGGAATCGAGAAGCAGATTTAATTATCGATCTGGGAATTTGGAATCGGCAAACTGGACTGGGTTACACTTTCAGTTCTTCTACTATATTCAAATTACCCAATAGTGCTGACCGTTCCCCAGATGTCGCTTGGATTCAACGAGAACGTTGGCAAGCACTTACACCTGAACAAAGACGCAAATTTCCCCCCATTGCACCCGATTTTGTCATTGAATTAAGGTCAGCAACGGATGATTTGGAAATGTTGCGTTCCAAAATGCAGGAATATATGGATGCAGGGGTGCAGTTAGCATGGTTAATTAACCCCCAACAGCAGCAAGTAGAAATTTATCGTCAAAAACAAGATGTAGAAGTGCGAAATCTACCCACACAATTATCGGGTGAAGATGTATTGCCAGGATTTAGCTTGAGTCTTTCTTGTTATTAAGATTTGCAAGTGCTGCTAAACCTCCACTATCTGCCAACACTTTTCATTGCAGCAGAAAATACTTTATAAGTCTGCGTAAGTACGCTTCATTAAAATAATCTGCGTAGACTAAGAAGGTATCCTAGTTTTCTAACCTGAGTAATGTGCCAAGCACAGCACAAGAGGCAGATTTTACCTGGACTTCATTACTCAGGGCATATTACAGCCGTTAGGATATCTTAAAAGAAATAACCTTCAGGCGATTAAAATCAGGGAATCTTTAGGAGAAACTACTTTGGCAGATGTAATTTATCAAGCACAAGCACCCTTAGAATTTATTCCCCCCGCGTTTAACCCTTTATTGCTACGAGTTGTCCATCTGTTGCTACCCAGTTGGATAAAATGGCAAACACCTATTACCCAAATTGAAGCAGACAACGTAGAGGTTCTGGTGGATCTTTATCGCCAGTTTCAGGAGGGTAAGATCCGTTTTATGCTGGCATTTCGCCATCCGAAAACAGACGATCCGTTTTGTTTGGGTTACTTGCTGTCTCAAATTGTACCAAAGACAGCGCGATCGCAAGGTACAGCACTACAACTTCCGATTCACGCTCATTTTATCTACGATCGCGGCATTCCTCTATGGGCAGGTTCCTACGTCGGTTGGATTGCTTCTCATTTAGGTGGTACTCCGATTCAGCGAGGTAAGGCTGACTGGACGGGGTTACGTTCGGCGCGTGACTTGTTCGCCAATGGGAGATTCCCGATGGCGGCTGCGCCAGAAGGTGCAACTAATGGTTTATCGGAGAATATTAGCCCTCTGGAACCCGGTATCGCCCAATTAGGCTTTTGGTGTGCTGAAGACTTGCACAAAGCTAAACGCCCCGAACAGGTTCTAATTGTACCAGTTGGGATTAAATATAGTTACGTTGATGCTCCTTGGGATGCGATCGCAAATCTTTTAAGTGAATTGGAAGCGGCTAGTGGTTTACCTGTGAATGCAGCAGAAAATGCTTCTATAGAGTCGCTTTATCCTCGGTTGTTGACTTTGGCAGAACATTTACTTTTGCTAATGGAGGAATTTTACACCCGGTTTTATCATCAGAAACTGCCAGATCCCAAGATTGTCAACGGGCAAATTCCAGATAGAAATGAAGCGTTAGCTGTTCGTTTACAAGCTTTGTTGAATGCAGCGCTGTTAATCTCAGAACAGTATTTTAATTTGCAGTCAAAAGGTAGTTTGAGCGACCGTTGTCGGCGAGTAGAACAAGCGGGTTGGAATTATATATTTAGAGAAGAATTTAAAGATGTCAAAGGAGTATCTGCGGTTGAAAGAGCTTTAGGCGATCGCATTGCGGAAGAAGCGAATGCACGGATGTGGCACATGCGTTTAGTAGAAAGTTTTGTGGCTGTTTCTGGTAATTATATTCGCGAAAATCCAACAGTAGAAAGGTTTGCTGAGACGACTTTAATTTTATGGCAAATGATTGCTAAAATCAAAGGCAATAAAACTGTGCAGCGTCCGCAATTGGGTAAGCAAAAGGTAAAAATTACTGTGGGTGAACCCATATCTATTTCTGAGCGTTACCCGGTATATAAGGAAAATCGGTTGGGTGCTAGACAGGCTGTTGCTGATGTAACGAACGATTTACAACACGCATTGGAAAGTTTGATTTAAAAAGTAATATGAGGATTGATTGTGAACAATATTACTATATCTAATCTTGATGATGACATCAAATATCGTCTACAGAAACGAGCCGAAAAACATGGTCGTTCTCTCGAAGAAGAAGCCAAAGAAATTCTTCGTATGGCTCTAATAGAAAATCACGAACAGCCATTAAACTTAGCTAATATGATTGAGCAGCGTTTTGCAAATTTGGGAGAATTTGAATTAGCAGAAATTCCTAGAGAACCTATTCGCACTGTATCAACATTTGAAGAATGATTATTCTTGATACAAACGTTTTGTCCGAATTAATGAAGCCAAAAAAGTCTGAAATAGTTCGTAGTTGGGCTGCTCAACAATCGTTAATAAGTCTATTTACTACAACAATCACTCAAGCAGAAATTCTCTATGGTATCGCCTTACTCCCTGCGGGAAAACGGCGAGAAGAACTTAGTCAAGCAGCACAACTGATGTTCTCAGAAGATTTTGCTGGGCGTGTTCTTCCTTTTGATCAAGCTGCTGCTGTGGCTTTTGCTAATATTGCGTCTCAAAGAAGACACAATGGGACTCCCATTTCTCAAGCCGATGCTCAGATTGCAGCTATTTGTTACACTCATGCAGCAACTATAGCAACACGCAATTTCTCTGACTTTGAAGGGTGTGGTATTTCTATTATTAATCCTTGGGAAGTCTCCGAAAGATAGAGGTGTAGAACGTAGACACACAGTGGTTTGTCATTAGACATTGCCTCTCATACATTAACCTGGAAATACTTTAGATAAATCCAGAACTAAATCAGGAAAATATGGCAGACTAACTGACTCATTTTGCAGAAAAATTAACTTGCGGCGATAACCATATTTAGCTTGTAAATCTTTATAAGGTTCGCTGTAAGATTCTAGGTAGTTATCTACTAAATTAAATATCCAATAGTCGGAAATACCAGCTTCTGCATAAACAGATAATTTTACATCTTGGTCATATTTCAAAGTGGAATTAGAAATTTCAATTACCAGCAATACATCAGATGGGCTAGGATGAGCTTCTAAATAGTCATCAGGACGATTTCGCACAATGACTAGATCGGGTTCTGGTTCACTGTCATTAGGTATAATAATTGGTTCTTGTCCTCGAAGAATCGCCTCTTCTAGAACCAGCTTGAACAACTCCCGATATAAGCGGGTGCTGCAAACAGAGTGCGGTGTACCTTTTGCTGCCATCTGGATTATTTCACCTTTAATTAGCTCAACTCGGTCATTCTCCTCAAAGAAGCCGAGTTCAGCTAGACGGTGATATTCAGCTATAGTAAAGCGTTTAGCAGTGGTAAGGCTCATAACAACTACGAGAATGCAGAGTTATTTTTATCTTAATATAGCTGTAGCTGATTAAACTTCACCGATAGAAGATAATAATATATCTGGATCTTCTTCTTTATCAGGTTCTGTAACTGTTTCTATACTTACACCTTTCCAAGGGAAGCTGAAATCTGGATGAATATTTTTGAGTTCATCAATAGATTTCAAGAAAAAATCTTTAATAGCAGATAGCTGGTCTTTTTCAGATAAAAAGTCTTGTAGGCTTTTTTGATAAAAAATAGCTGAACATGCTGGCAAAATCGTCAAATCAGCAGGAGTCCATATATTGGGTTTGTCGTTAATTACTTTCTGCATAGATTCAATAATTTTTGGGCGTTCTCCAAAACTAGCAGAAACCTCCAAAAATATACCTAAATATGGATATTCTGTTAAAGTATCTGGATTTAAATTAAAGTATCCAAGACCACACCAAAGATTATCGCCTGAAAATTTAGTATAGATAATATATATACTGTACCATCTCCATTGAGTCATACTTGCTGCGCCTTTGATAACACCTCCAAAGGCTAGCTTGAATTCACGCTGTACTTCTTCATTGAGAGTTGATTTCATTAAATGGAGAGTTTTGTTAAAATTCACCATTGTCAATAAGTCAACTGATGAGAATTGATTAGTGGTAGACATTCCATTTTTCCTCATGAAAATTAATATTTCTTGGGCTAAGATATCAGTCGAGTGTTGTTGTAAGCGGGCATAAAATTGATGCCACCTCAATTGATAAAAAATTACTTTTGGCTCTAAATTAAATGCTGGAGTTTTAATTTCTTCTTTTGGGTCATAATCACGGGTGATGTAAATTAAAATTCGATGTTTGATATTTGGTAAATTACTCAAAATATCAGCATATTTTTTTAATTGCTCCCATCCTTCTTTAGAGCCAATTTTTGATTCAATAAATATTACATCTGTAGTTAAACCAGTTGAAAGTTCAACTACAATATCAAGTCTACTATCCTCAGTATGGATCGCCAGTGCTTGATGTTCTTGTTGAGTTGAAATCTTGATGCTGGAATATTTATCATCACCGATAATTGAGTAATGTTTTAGCCAATCAAGTAAAATATCATTATTGAGGGACAAAAAATAAGCAACAATCTCAGTAAAAAAATCTTCACGCGGTTTGTTTCCTAAATGCAGATTGAGTAAATTGCTAAACAAAGACATTGATTTTTAAGTATTTAAGGTAATTCTAAAAAAGCAAATATACCTGGCGATTGGAAATCGCGGCTACACAAACAAAGTCCGCCTACGCGGACTCTAAGAAGTTGAAACCCACGGAGGTGGGTTTTGTCTGTATAGCCGCGAATTCCATTCGCCAGGGCAGGTTTTTATAAGTTCTGTTTGTATTCGTTATTACTAACGTTGCAGCAGTTATAACTTAGCCGATCGCAGTTTGACAAGGGTGCTATACTATACCAACCAAAATAGGGGTAAAATTTTTACCCCTACAAAGTTATGTATTATTTTAAGAATAGCTAGAGAAGTTTATTGCTCTGAAGTTAAGTGACTTTCTAGCAAAGATGCGATCGCATCAGGATGAATATTCTTGTATTTCTTTTTACCAAGCTGCAAAACACAGTTGGGAGCGCTGCCACAGCATTTTTGGCAACCAGTATATTCAATAGTAACTTTGTCTGACAAACCGCGATCGCACAAAGTTTTTTCTAATTCTGATAATAAACCTTTACCACCACGTTTCAAGCAACCGCCCTTTTGACATACCATAATCCTCGCTTTGGTTTGAGGTGGTAAATCTTGCTTTGGACAAGTATTGATTGGTGTCACCTGATAGGCTTTAATTTTAATTTTACTTGTGCGCGAGTCTATCTCACTATGACCACAAATGCGAAGTTGCTGACCAGGAACTAAGGATGAACTTAGTAAACGACGTAACTCTTTAGGCAGTTTAATTTCCACATCTCCAGATGGAACCGCCAATTGTAAGTATTTATATTTTCCTGGTTCACCACCAACAAAACCTAGTAACTGTCCCTCAAGGTTCAATTCTGATAACGTCAAATACTTGTTACCCATGATTGATAAAAAGTTATTGGGAATTGGGCATTGGGCATTGGGCATGGGTCAATTAAATTTTAGATTTTAGATTGAAATTTAATTCCAAAATCCAAAATCTAAAATCTAAAATTCCCACTCCCTATTCTTGTTAAGCGAGTCGTTTAGCTTCTACTGTTTGAGGTAAATTTGCTGTGTCTGGCAAATCACGAAATTCTAATTCCCAACCATTTGCTAGGGTGAGAATTTTGCCATCATTTCCATCCGTTTGTTTGACGACTTCTTCTTCCAGGTCTTTTTTAGCAACGTAGACTACTAAAGTGCCGGCATCATTCATCCGTAGCATTACTTTCATGAGATTCCTCAACCGATTCTAGTTCTTTTTTCATACAGCCGACGACGAACCCTGTTTCCAAGAAATGCACAGCATATATATAGGAAGTCTGCAAATATGTGCCTATACTCGCTATGTAACCGATATCTCCCTTGTTGACTAAAACTTGGCCGACTTCCTTACCGGGAAAGGTACCATCGTTTTTTAGCAGTTTACGAACTCTGACTTTTTCACCGATTTCAAAAGCGGGTGGCAAGTTTAGTTCTAATTCATCGCGTTGCATGAGAGTACCTCTGTTCTCTGACCAAATTCAATAGTTCTTCTGTCGTCAAACTACGTTTTTTCTGTACCGATTGATGGCGCACTGCATCTAAAACAGATTGGGTTTCTTGGGAGTTCAAGAAAATTCCATGCTGTTCTAGCAAGTTAGCAACTAAATGCCGTCCAGAATGTTTACCTACTACTAAACGTCGTTCCCAACCCACTTCTTCAGGAGCAAATGGTTCGTAGGTAATGGGATTTTGCAATACCCCGTGAGCATGGATGCCAGATTCGTGAGCAAAGGTATTTTCGCCAACGATCGCTTTCCAAGGTGGTACATCGGCTCCTGATGCGGCTGCAACTAGTTGAGACAGTTCCAGCAAACTGGGAGTGTCAATGCCCAAATCAACGCCGTAGATGCGTTTGATCGCCATGACAACTTCTTCTAATGCTGCATTTCCTGCCCTTTCACCCAATCCGTTGACTGTGGTATTCACTGATGAAGCTCCGGCTTTGATACCCGCAAGGGCGTTGGCAGTTGCCAGACCAAAATCATTATGCGTGTGGATTTCTAGGGGAATCGTCAACGCTGAAACCAGCCTTTGGACTTTGGTGTAGGTGGTGAAGGGGTCGAGAACTCCTACAGTGTCGCAGAAACGGAAACGGGATGCACCCCATTCTTGGGCATAAAGTGCTACATCTAAGAGAAAGTTTTCATCAGCCCGGGAAGAATCTTCTCCGCCGACTGCTACCCAAAGACCTTGATCGAGGGCGAAGTGGATTGAGTCTTTGAGTTTTTGCAAACTTACTCGCCACTGACCATGAAATTTAGTGGCAATTTGGATACCAGAGACGGGAATAGCAATATGCACCCGGTTCAAACCACAAGCGATGGAAGCCTTGATATCTGAGATGACAGCACGGTTCCAGCCCAAGAGTTTTGCTTGTAAACCTAAGTTAGAAATTGCGGCGATCGCACGGGTTTCTTCGTCACCCATAGCCGGTATACCCACTTCTAATTCCGGTATACCAATAGCATCGAGAAACTTCGCGATCGCTACTTTTTCTTGTAGAGTAAAGGCAACACCTGCTGCTTGTTCGCCATCACGTAATGTAGTGTCATTAATTATGATTTGATTCATTGCAAATATCCCTCTATTGGAAGTATTCTTAATATCCTTTCCCTCTACAATCCCTCGTGATGGTAAATGCTAAAAATATCACAATTCATAATGTAGGATACATGATCCTTAATTATTGCCCCATTATTAGCATCACATCTGTATGGCAGGGAACTAAATCAATGTATAATTTACTAATCGTTTTCACCGATGTCAGTTGAAATGTCTTCGAGTAGCAATGAACTAATATAACTATTAGCAAATCCCGAACAAAGTAATACACAGAAGCCAGCAATTAAGGATGTAATCATCTTCGTAACCTCATCTTTTCTAGTGCATGTGGGTGTAATTTAGGCAGGTAATGGTACTCAATGCTAAGGGGTACAAATTCGCTAACTTTGGTCTGCTAGCCAATCAAATATCTTTCCTAGCTGCTCCAAGTCAACGAAACCATACTGCCAGAGGAGCATCGGTAGCGGGCCATTTTCTAATTCACGGTGTCGCAGAGCTACAGCAATATCAGCATTTGAAAGTTCAAGTTCATTGTGCAAAAAATTGAGTAGTTTTATATCTCTGTTCCGAGTCGCCATAAGTGATTGAACTTTCAATTTCTTAATTTGGGAAAAATTTAAAAATCAGAAATTCCAATTTATATTTAGGAATTTCGCCTTTTTAATTGTTGCTATATGTCAGGGAAGTTTCAGATTTAGTAGACCCAACAAAATCTAAACCCCGTCTAATCCATCTCAGTCTGCAACAAATTCTGCTAGCAGACAGTAGCTTCAAACTCTAAACCTATTTGAGCTTTGTGCATCTATGAACAAAAAGGATAAAGTCCAGTACTTGCGTCATGAATTCAAGATTAATCGTCCCTAAATAAGGTCTTTTTGAAATAATCATGACTCATCACTGTAATGCCAGCAACGCTCTAGCCATTCTAATAATTCGTGACGAGAAGCGAGAAGTTGCATAACTGTACTACGAATTAGAATTACTTCGAGCAAATTATTCACTTGTACCCGTAAAGAACCATCGGGGGGACAAGAGCAATTAATTTTTAACTCTTGCAAACGGTGATAGATTCGCCAGCGATCGCTCAAAGGAATCTGCAAAACGTGATTTGTCATTTATCATTTGTCCTTTGTCAGTTGTCCTTTGTCCTTTGTCATTTGCAAATGACCAATGACTAATGACTCTTAACGCTTAAAGTTTGCAGTTGTTTTTCGAGTTCTTCAATGCGCGAGAGCAAAGAACGAATCACGGTTGCTTCCACATCGGGTAGCTTTCCATGTTCTAGAGGAGAAAGGCTGGCGCTTTCGTTGCGAGAAATAATTCGGCCGGGAATTCCCACAACAGTGCGATCGCTGGGGACATTCTGCAAGACAACCGAACCTGCACCAATACGGACGCGATCGCCAATTTGCAGATTACCTAAAACTTTCGCACCCGCCCCAATCACTGCATTTTTGCCGACTGTGGGATGACGCTTACCAGTTTCTTTACCAGTTCCGCCAAGGGTGACGCCTTGGTAAATCAGTGTATAGTCGCCCACGATTGCAGTTTCGCCAATGACTACTCCCATTCCGTGGTCGATAAACACGCCCTCACCAATCTCTGCACCTGGGTGAATTTCAATTCCCGTCAAAAATCGCCCCAAATGAGAAATAAAACGGGGGATAAAACCGACTCCTCGACAATGTAACCAGTGAGCAAGACGATGCAAACATAGCGCGTGCAATCCAGGGTAGCAAAACACCACTTCTAGCCAATTACGTGCTGCGGGATCGCGCTCAAAAATAATGCGAAAATCACTCAATAATGGCTCAAAAAAAACGCCAGAGAGGAGATTTTTCAGCATGGATGTACGGGCAGAATCCTGCGTTTTGGTAGTTTGGCGATCGCTAATACTGTCTAAAGACTGTTGCATCGGTAATGTCTATCTGGTAAATGAGTCATCTGCTATTTTTATGCTTATATCAGGTGACATCCAACTCGATAGAAAATCCAATGCTGATTGGATTTATTGGATTGATTGAGGTTGTACTCAAACGCCGAAACCCCGACTCCAGATAAACTTAAAATTTATCTTGGGGTAGGGGCACTAGTATTTAATGATAGGGGTACTAGTATTTTTGGGGCAGGGGTTAAGAATTTCTGTTCACGCTACAAGAAACTTTACCCGTAAGCATTTGCTAAGATTTTATCAAGATATTTTGCAATATATTAAGCTGTACTCAGATGCACTCAAATATGAATTTGGTAAGGCTATAAATCTATTTTCTGTATATCCTATTACTATTAGTATCTTATTATTTGGATAGGCGAAAGACAGGTTTCTTTATTTTCTTTTAGGATTTGCTGTCTGTATGTATGTATACGTTTCAAAATATAGTTATCGCTCATCGTAACTGTTTTCTTATTATATAGATGTGTGGGAATAGCGATCGCAAAATCTTAGAGCGGCATAATAGGTAGATATTCTCATAGCGCCCCTACTCAATAAACCTGTAGAGGTGGATTCATCCGGTTCAAAGACTCGTTAACGGAGATAAAAGGTGGATTCATCCAGTTAAAACACTCGTTGACGGAGATAAAAGGTGGATTCATCCAGTTAAAACACTCGTTGACGGAGATAAAAGGTGGATTCATCCAGTTCAAATACTCGTTAACGGAGATAAAAGGTGGATTCATCCAGTTAAAACACTCGTTGACGGAGATAAAAGGTGGATTCATCCAGTTCAAATACTCGTTAACGGAGATAAAAGGTGGATTCATCCGGTTCAAATACTCGACGACGGAGATAAAATGTGATATACAAGGTATCTTGCAAAAGTCCCTAGCACCCCACTCCTTAATCCCCTCCCCTTAGTAACTACGGTGTATACACAAGTCTGAAATAGTTTACTCACCTGGTTTTTTGCGTCAGTTTTACCCCACCCTAACCCTCCCCTTGGAAAGGGGAGGGAACTAGATTCCTGTTTCCCCCCTTTGCATCGGGGGGATTAAGGGGGGTAATTTTACTTGTGTATACACCCTTACTAAGGGGAGGAGAGACAAAGCATAACTTTGGCGGAGTGGGGTTCTTCTTTGTGATTTATGCAAGAGGTCTACAGAATAGGGGCGTACAAATGTACGCCCCTACAGTTCGCCGATGAGTATTAAATTATCAAGAGACGGGAGTTTTAGCAGATTTACCTCTACCAATAGCTTTAAAACGTTCGCCCAACTGTTCAGCGACAGTCTTTAAGCCGGGAGTCTTTTTCGATGCAGTCTTCACGTAATCATAAACAGTCAAACTGCTAGTCATAGCTTCACTACCGACAGCCATTAAAGTATCATCTACCTGTTCGGTGAGTTGCTGCATTGAGGTTAAAAGTTCGGTAAGCGCAGCAGCTAATTGATAATCTTGAACCAGTTCCTCAACATCAAAAGTGGCTGGAAGGATTTCGCGGTTAGACTGAGCAGCAGTGATGCTATTGTTTACAAAGGCTAGGCTTTTATCGCCCATTTTTACTAACTTGCGTCGTTCTTCAGTGCTGAGAGTAATCAGAAAGGGCATCTTTTTTTGGACTGTCTGTAGCGCGGCTTTAATTTCTTGGATATCTTGTGGCGAAAGGGAGGCTGCAATATTTTGATAGGCCATCGTATATCTACCTTGGGAGTTCTAATGGTGACGTAGCAATAGTTGCTAAGTATATAATTCCCATTGGTGGATGCGATCGCACATCATAACCTATTAATGGATAGCCTATAAGCAGGTTTGTATATACCATAAAAGCAAAAATTTTGTCAATATCATTAGAGATAAATCTTTGAGTAGTTGTGATGGAAGCATAACCATTTCGACGAAGTATATTGAGTGCGATGCCTACGTTCGCACCGATAGAAGACTTGTGTATACACCGCCTCAAGGAGAGGGACAGGCTTTGCGTAGCAAAACCAGGGTGAGGTTCTTTTATTATGGGCAATTCAGCGGACACGATATGAGCCGTCGAATTTACGTAATTCAGAACCAAAATATTGAATCAGATTAAAGTATTATATTTTACTAGTTAGATAAACACTTGTTTGAGAGTAAATGTAAAAATAAATGCTCCAACTTCAACAAAAATCTGGGTTAATGACTGAATGAATTGATTTTTATTAGGTGCTTTGAAATCACTATTACTTATAAATATTTGAATAAATACTTACTATACTTTAGAGGTAAACACTCACTTATTAATACTAATCAACAAATTAAGCAGTTGTCAGTAAAGTCACAATACGAATACGGGTTAGTATTTAATATTGTCATTTGTTCAACGTTACTTACATTTGTTTGAACTTGAGCGAAAATCGTTCAATCAGTTGAAAGCTAGTTGGCAAAAGGCATTCACGAGCTACTCTTTCTTTTTTAAATGACCTAACAAGTCAGGATGTAGTCAACTCTGTCTATAAAATTCATAGTGAAGAAGTTTTACAAAAACCAATATTCTGCATAAAAGAAGAAAATACCTCTGAGTAATACTTAGCAGCTAAAAACTATAAGTTTTGTAGTTCATAGGCAGAAACTAGTACTTCAATACTTTTCCTAGAAATGAAGTATTAGTAACTCATTATTCACTTAGAGAAATTAAGAATTAGGAGTATTAATCATGGCAGTAAATTGGATTCCAGGGCCAGGGCCGACTAATGCAGCAGATGTAGGTATTAGTAATGCCGCTTCTGATAACTTCAATGGTTTGGGTGGAAATGACAGCCTTTATGGAAATGCTGGTAATGACCTGTTACGAGGTGGCGATGGTATTGACTTTTTATCCGGTGGGGACGGGGACGATACTCTAATAGGAGATCGTGGCAACGACACCTTCACTGGCGGAAACGGCAACGATCGCTTGATCTGGAACAATGGTGACGGTAGCGATAGAATCAGCGGTAACGCTGGCTTTGACGTGGTTGAAGTCAACGGCGCGGGTGTGGGAGATAACTTCCGCCTACAACAAGATGCTCAAGGCAGAGCAATCTTCGATCGGTTGAACCTAGTTCCTTTCACTCTGACTGTAGACAGTGCAGAGAGGTTTGAAATCAATGGTGGTGGCGGTGATGACACCCTCGATGTCAACAACCTGTCAGCAACTTCTGTAAATGCAGTCTGGTTCACAGGCGGGGCTGGAAATGACTTGCTCGATGGTAGTGGTACAGCGACACCGTTGAGAGGCTTGGGTGGTGAGGGTAATGACAGCCTGACAGGTGGTACTGGCAATGACTTCCTCTCTGGTGATACCGGTAATGACCTGTTACGAGGTGGCGATGGTATCGACTTTCTATCTGGTGGGGACGGGAACGATACCATACTCGGAAATCGTGGCAACGACACCTTCACTGGTGGAAATGGCAACGATCGCTTGATCTGGAACAATGGTGACGGTAGCGATAGAATTAGCGGTAACGCTGGCTTTGACGTGGTTGAAGTCAACGGCGCGGGTGTGGGAGACAACTTCCGCCTACAACAAGATGCTCAAGGCAGAGCAATCTTTGATCGGCTGAACCTGGTTCCCTTCACTCTGACTGTAGACAGTGCAGAGAGGTTTGAAATCAATGGTGGTGGCGGTGATGACACCCTCGATGTCAACAACCTGTCAGCAACTTCTGTAAATGCAGTCTGGTTCACAGGCGGGGCTGGAAATGACTTGCTCGATGGTAGTGGTACAGCGACACCGTTGAGAGGCTTGGGTGGTGAGGGTAATGACAGCCTGACAGGTGGTACTGGCAATGACTTCCTCTCTGGTGATACCGGTAATGACCTGTTACGAGGTGGCGATGGTATCGACTTTCTATCTGGTGGGGATGGGAACGATACCATACTCGGAAATCGTGGCAACGACACCTTCACTGGCGGAAATGGCAACGATCGCTTGATCTGGAACAATGGTGACGGTAGCGATAGAATCAGCGGTAACGCTGGCTTTGACGTGGTTGAAGTCAACGGCGCGGGTGTGGGAGATAACTTCCGCCTACAACAAGATGCTCAAGGCAGAGCAATCTTCGATCGGTTGAACCTAGTTCCTTTCACTCTGACTGTAGACAGTGCAGAGAGGTTTGAAATCAATGGTGGTGGCGGTGATGACACCCTCGATGTCAACAACCTGTCAGCAACTTCTCTAAATGCAGTCTGGTTCACAGGCGGGGCTGGAAATGACTTCCTTGATGGTAGTGGTACAGCGACACCATTAACCGGCTTTGGTGGTGAGGGTAATGACATCCTCTATGGTGGTGCTGGCAATGACTTACTTTATGGAGATACTGGTAATGATACATTACGAGGTGGTAAAGGCAATGACATCCTGACTGGTGGTGCTGGTGGCGATCGCTTTGTGTTCAACTCAGGCGCTGCGTACAATAGCGCCGATCTCGGTGTAGATAAAATTACTGACTTCAGCAGCTTTAGCGATAAAATTGTCCTCGATAAGACAACTTTTGGCGGACTCAATAATCTGTTCCAAATTAGGATAGTAGCTAATGATGCAGCAGCTGCAACTAGCTCTGGACTCATTACTTACAGTCTTGGAACTGGCAACTTGTTCTTCAACCAAAACTTGACATCACCAGGCTTTGGGACAGGTAGTCTGTTTGCCAACATTGATAACGATAACAATCAATTCACAGCCCCACCATTATTATCAGCTACAAGCTTTGAGATCGTTGCGTAAACATCTCTTAAAATCCATAGAAGCTAAGGCATATCTGCAAGCTCGTAGCTAAATCCTAATTAGCAACGTTGATGATTGCTAATTAGGGATAATTGAATCCTCCTCATACTTCAAGTACGGGGAGGATTATACAGTTCAATCCAGATAGATCCGAAAAACTTATACCAATTTGAAAAATGATTGCGACAGATGGAAAACTGAAACACTTATCCAATGGATGTTTCACAATCCAAAATCCAAAATCTAAAATCTAAAATCTAAAATCTAAAATGGTATTAAGAGTTGTTGCATAGGCGTAGCCAACCGTAGGCATCGCTTTGGAAAAGCAGGTAATTTTGGACGATCAAAAATATTTCGGAAAAGTTCCTAATTGATGTATTGAAAGTTGAATTATGGATGGGCATTCTTAAAAAATACAGATTTATTTTTCTACGGAAAAATTAATTAAAAGATAAAGTTTATTTAAACAACCTCTCGTAAATAAATTGAAATTTGTTGTAGCATAATAATAGTTAGAGTTTTTACAACTAATCAATCGATTAATATGCGTTTACCTATCCTTATCAGTGCAACACTATTGCTATCTCTGGGTCTGAATCTACCAGGTATATCCGAAACTACCGCAGAGAAAGCACAATATCAAACGCAAACAAATAATAACTTGAATTCAAGACGGTTGGCATTTAATAAGCGTTTGTGGGAGCGGGCAAATATTTATAACTATCGCATTACAGTTAGCAATAGTTGCTTCTGTATACCAGATGCTAGAGGGCCAGTAGTTATTCGAGTACGTAATGGTCAACCAATTTCCATCACTTCTGTAGCTACAGGTCAACCAGTTAATCCGCAATTCTTTCAAAAATATGACACAATTCCCGAACTCTTTAATGTGATTCAAGATGCTATCAACCGTAAGGCATCCAACCTGGATGTAGAATACAATGCTAAACTTGGCTATCCAACTAAAATTAATATCGATTACAATAGTCAAATAGCTGATGAAGAAATATTTTTGACAATTGAGAATTTTCAGGAACTTAAAAATAGACGCTAAAGTCATTACTTGCGCTCAATCTCAACCCAAAACAGGAGTGAGTTAGTAACTCCAAAGCGAGGTTTAATAATTCACTTTCCCCCAAAAAGCTAATAGCGATCCAATACGCTTGAGTTAAGGGTTATTCGTGTAGACAATTTGTCTTTTAAGACGCGATAAATCGCATCTCTACATCTGGATTTTGTTGCTCATTCTCAACTGTATTAGATCGCCATTAACTTTTCATAAAAATTAACACTTTGATTAAGTTATGTTGATTTTGTGCGAGTAATTCTCAATTATTCAACGAATTTGTTGTGTTTGAGAACTTGACTAAAAACAGTCACTTCTGATAGCCTCAAATTACTCGATAAGATTAGGGTTTGCTGTAACTTTATTCGCTAGTTGCGATCGAAGTAACTTTACTAATTCCACATTAGAATTTAACTTTTTACAGATGGCTTAAAGCTGTACACCCATTTGTGAAAATCATCGTTAAGACTCATTTGCCGCTCTTGCGTCTGCCCATTAGATGCCACGGTGTTAATGTCGTAGTAACGCATCTCACCCAAGGCACTACGAGCTTGAATGAGTTTTGTACGCTCGATGCGACACTGTTCGTATCTAGTCATTAGTTCGGATTGTCTCAGACTGAATATTCTTTAAAACCGTGTGGTGAACCTCGCATCCTGAACTTTTAAGGGTTTCGACAATTCCCGGTGCGTTGGCACAGCCCGCCGTAGGCATCGTATCTAGAGAATGCAAGCCATTGGGAGCTAGTCCTAGTCCAGTTCCTGCCGGACGAAATTCTTGGGCTTTTTCGTATACTTGAACCTCTATCCCTTGGCTTCTCAGTGCGATCGCCGCAGCTAAACCGCCTGGGTCAACACCGACAATAGCAACTTTCTCTACTATGGGTTGGGAGAATTTCTGAGTTAGATTTGTGTTTATATTATTAAGTCAGAATTCAGAATATTCTTACGAATATATACACTTCTTGCATGTCTGAAGGCAACTTTATCTTTCAGCTAGATCCACAGTCATTACTTTGACTCCTAAGTACTTTTTTAGTCAATCTTCCTTAAGAATCAACCCTGAATTCGTGTTCTAATGGATTGTCATCAGTTTTGCGGTTGCTCGTAGTAACAAAAACCAACTTTAAATAAAAATATCGATGACAAACTCTGTACCTTTGCCTGGCGCAGAAGAGCAGGTTAAATGACCTCTATGTTGTTCCACCACAATCGAGTAGCTAATCGATAATCCCAAACCTGTGCCACTGCCCACAGGTTTAGTGGTAAAAAAAGGATTAAATATTCTCTTGAGTATCGATTCACTCATGCCTGTACCATTGTCAGCGATGCGAATCAGCACTCTATTAGCATCCTGAATTTCGGTGCGAATGTGAATTGTCGGGAGGGAAAATGTTTCACTTGTTATTCTACAGTCGCCAGTCCCCATTTCCAAAGCATCAATTGCATTACTCAAGATATTCATAAATACCTGATTGAGGGCACTGACATAGCAGTTAACCAAAGGCAGTTGACCATATTCTTTAATCACCGCGATCGTTGGGCGGTTAGCATTAGCTTGGAGTCGGTGCTGCAAAATTAATAGAGTGCTTTCAATGCCGGAGTGAATGTCTACTGGTTTAATTTCTGCTTCATCTAAGCGGGAGAAGTTACGCAGTGATTCAACAATATGTTTAATACGCTCAGTTCCAACTCGCATTGAGTCGAATAGTTTAGGTAAATCCTCCATTAAAAACGGTAAATCAATAGACTCTGCTATAGTTTGGATCGCGTCCACTGGAGTAGGATAATGTTCTTGATAGGTTTTGATGAGTTTTAACAGAGACTGCACATAAGTTTCTGTATGAAACAGGTTGCCATAAATGAAGTTTGTCGGATTGTTAATTTCATGAGCAACGCCTGCAACTATTTCTCCCAAAGACGACATTTTTTCTGCTTGAATTAGTTGAGCTTGAGTTTGTTGAAGATGTTGTAGGGCGAGGGTAAGTTCAGAATTCTGGTTCTCTATTTTGAGGATATTACCGTAAGAACGAAGGGAAGAAATCACTACTGTAATCAGCTTTTGCCGTGTCAGTTCTGTTTTAAGCCGATAATCGTTAATATCGTAGTCCAGCACCACCGAGGCTTCCGGCGCTTCTCCAGGCTGACCTGTACGTAAAATAATTCGTACTTGGTGGTTGTGCAATTCTGCACGAATATACTGAACCACTTGCAATCCAGCATCATCTGTTTCCATTACGACATCCAGCAAAATTAACGCCGTATCGGGATGTGTCTGGATTAAGTACTTTGCTTCTGTAGCAGAGTGGGCATGGAGAAACGTTAGAGGTTTACCTTCAAAAGTGCAATCTTCGAGTGCCAGAATTGTGGCTCGATGGACTAATACATCGTCATCCACAATCAAGATTTTCCAAACTGCTACAGGTGCTGGTGGAGAGTTTGAAACCGCTTGGGAACCCCTATCATCTTCATTGATTGGTTGTCCGTCATTGTCATCTGCAAAGATAAACGTATCATCGTTGTCTGCAAAGACAAAAAAAGCATCAGTTTCTGAGTTGGAAACCCTTTGATTTTCGCTGGACATACTCGATCATCCCTAATTCTGGCGTTCATGGAGTAACCTGTGACTCAAGTGGAAGGGTTACTATAAATAGAGTTCCCTTCCCCACTTCGCTTTGCACATTGATTCTTCCCCGCAATTTTTGGGTGACTAGATTGTAGACAATATGCAATCCTAGTCCTGTTCCACCGCGATGCCTTGCTGTGGTAAAAAAGGGTTCAAAAATGCGGCTGTGATACTCTTCGGGAATACCACAGCCATCATCACGGTACTGAATAATGGCTCGATCGGCTTGCTGTAATACATGAAAGTGCATTTCCCCAGCTTCTTCGGGCTGATATGCGTGCATGAGAGAGTTCATCACCAAATTGGTGACAACTTGTGCCAATGCTCCTGGATAAGTGTTAATGGTTACAGTATCATCGCCAGTTATAGTTACCGTATGTAGTGTTTTTCTTAAATTTGGTGCCAAACTAAAAAGCGTTTCTTCCAGATAAAGTTTAACCCTAATAGAGCGTCGCTCCAGGTTGGTTTGATCGACAGCAACCTGTTTGAAACTTTGCACCAACTCTGCGGCACTATTAAGGTTTGTCAAAATAATATCTCCACATTCTTTAGCAAGGTTCAGGTAGTTGGTTAAATCTGCCCGTTTTAGCTGTCCCTGCTCAACTGTGGTGATGAGAGCGGTAGTTTTATCAATTAGAGTCGATACCAGTGTAATGCTAGTACCAACCGGGGTATTAACTTCATGAGCAACCCCTGCCACCAAGCTACCTAAAGCAGCCATTTTCTTGGATTCCACAAGCTGATCTTGAGTTGTTTTGAGTTCTTCTAAGGCTTGGGAAAGTTGTTGAGTGCGATCGCTAACTTTCTGTTCGAGAGTATTGTAGAGATTAGCGTTTTCGATCGAAATGGCAGCTTGGGATGATAAGAGCTTGACAATTTCCAATCGGTCTGGTGTAAATGCTTCCGTAGCCAGGTTATTTTCCAGATATAAAATTCCCAGCAGTTTACCCTGATGCACGATGGGATTACACAATAGGCTCTTGGGCTGGTGCTTCGTGATGTAGAAATCAGCCACCAGAACAGCCTCTATTCTGGCATCAGCGATGACAAGGGATTGTAGACTGCGTTTGACAATGTAAATCAGGCTGACAGGAATATCAAAACTCCGATCTATTGGCAGTGCTAATCCAATGCTGGGTTCTTGTCCTAGTTGAGCGATCGCTTCTACTTGCAAGTCATTCTCTTGCATCAATATCAACACACATTTACTGGCTCCAGCATTGGTGATAATTGCATTGAGCAAGTTAATGAGCAATTTGTCTAACTGAATCTCCCTAGAAAGACTCTGGGAAGCTTTGAAGATGGTGGCAAAATCCAAGACTTCAGAGATAGAAGTGCTGCTGGAGCTAGATGTTTGCATTGGTTGATGAATCGTGCGGGCAGGTATAGCGAGGGTTTCTAAGGGCTGGATAGTGAATTGCTTTTGTTGCAAAATCGGTTGGAGTAATTGCGGATAACGTGTTTCCAAGTCATCGATTTTAGCTTTGGCATCCCAACGAGCGTAGCAGTAGTAGGCTTCTTGGATGTAGGCTTGAGCCACCTTTTCTTTACCCCAGTTGAGGTAGAATTTGGCTGCCAACTCATTGCTAAGTGCTTCTTCGTTGAGGTAGCCGTTTTCTTTAGCTGCTGCAATGGCGCGATCGTAATACTCCATTGCTTTGAGTGTATCTCCCATCACTCGCGCTATCTCTGCTTCAACTAAATCATACTTGTGCTGGAAATTAGCAGGAGCATTATCGGCCCAGTAGCGCATGAGTTTTTGGTTGGTAGCTACTTGATGTAAGCAACGTTCCTGTTGATTGCGATCTGCTGGAGGCAGCAGCGCTTCCGCAGAGCGGACGCTTACGCGATCGCAGTTCAAATACCGTGCAAGTAAGGACAAAGAATAGTAAAAGTTATGTCCAGCAACAAGTAGTAGACCAAAGGCTCCATCTACAAACTCAGTGGCTTGCTCTGCATTAGTTACAGCCAGTTCATACTTTTCAAAAGTAAAAAGGATAACTGTTTTAGCTACATAGATGGCAAATAGTGATTGATGATTATGGGTTTTATGAAAATGCACCAGCATTTCTGTCTCATCGAAATCAATCCCAGTCGGGTGAAATTGATCGGAGGTTTGCCCAAGTAAATTTAAAGTGAGTTGCCGCCAAATCTGGGCATAATCAAGACAATGCTTTTGTTTGAAGTTTAAAAGTAAATCAATATATTTTGCTTGCCTTTTCTCAACATAATTTAGAGGTTCTCCAACCAAGAATAAATGTGCAGACTCAGCCATCATTGCATAGCTAGCGTATTCGATGTCTCCGACTTCTAATCCACACTGCATACCTTCTCGTAAGAACTTGAGTGTATTTCGACCATGCTCTTTACAAGCACAGATAAAAACACCAAAGAGCATATAAATTTTGGAACTGAGTTCTTTGGCATGGTATTGTTCTAGTAGCCTTAGAGATATCTGACCTGAGTGATAGGCAGTGTCTACATCTTTGATTACAGCACACAGAAACAAGCCATAAATTCCATAGACATAAGCAGCTAATGATGAATGTCCCTGCTCAAGACAAAGATGGAGCATTGTCAACGCCACTGACGGAAACATATCCGGTTTGACATGATGCACAGCAGGGGTAATGCTAATCAGCAACCGGAGTGCAGCCAGAGATTCTGGATTGCTCATCTCTGGAATATTGGCTAAACTTGTCAACTCTGGTAGTTGCTTTAAATGATTCTCCTGCTTTACATCAGGTAATATCAAGGAAATTTTTAACTGCTCTAATGCTTTTAACCCTGTTTCAATAGCTTGAACTTGCCGATCTTGAGCAATATAAATTTGAACTTTTAGCTCATAGGTCTTAATTCTGTCTAACAGATGTGTAGTTTCTTGCAAGATCGGGTCTGCTAGATTGATAGCTTGTTGAAAGTGGGTGTTTAAATATTCTGCTTCTGCGGCTTCCTCATACAGCGCTAGCGTCAAAGCATACTGATTTTGCCAACTGTCTGCTGCTAACAATTCTATTCCTAGTGTTAAATACTGAACCGCAGCAGTGTAGGCAGTAGAAGCTTTGGCTTTCCGTCCAGCTACCAGATTTAATTGAGCTAGTTGATTGCGTTCGGTCTGTTGAGTAAGTAACCCCAACCCCATGTTCAATTGACTAACAATTTGAAAAATATTCTCTTGTTGATCGCTCGGAGAAATATTATTTAATAGTAGATGCCCCAGCCTTAAGTGAGTAGTCTGTTTCTCTTCGTCAGGTATTAGGGAATAAGCAGCTTGTTGGACGCGATCGTGGGAAAACTTATAAGTAACTACTTGTGAATTTTGCCCTACAATTGTTTGAGTCTCTTGACCTATATAAAACTTATAAACTTCAGTTTGAGGTAGAATTAAGCCCTCTTGTAAAGCTTTCCATAGGGCTGTTGCAGTTTCGGCTTCTGATGTTGTGGGCAGATTATTTGAGCCTGCGCCTCGTGCGATGCCTTCTCTTGGAGAGGCTTCTCTTTCAGAGACGCTAACGCGAACGCCAACGGCGGGCGTAGCCATCGCCAAGGTTGCTAAGTCAAATTCGTTACCAATGCACGCAGCTAATTTCAAAACATCCTGGGTTGCTGTTGGCAACTTTTGCAACTGCAATGTCATGAATTCAACAACGTCATCCGTTAAAGCTAACGCTTTCACTTCAGGAATATCACACTGCCAAATTCCCCGATCAAAATCAAACTGGATTAGTCCATCTTCATGCAGTGCTTTGAGAAATTGCGTACTAAAAAATGGATTACCTTTAGTCTTTTGATATACCAGTTGGGTTAGTGGTTGTGCGACTTCTTGCGAACAACTGAGGGTATCGGCAACTAGTTGATTTAAGCTGGCTGTACTCAAAGGTGCTAGTGTAATAATGTTAATTGTGACTTTGGCTTTAGCAATCTCTTCTAGTGTCAACATCAAAGGATGAGCAGCAGAAACCTCATGATTTCGGTAAGCTCCAATCAATAATAAATATCCCCTCACTGAATCATCCATCAGCAACTGCATTAACTTCAAAGATGCTGAATCTGCCCACTGCAAATCATCCAAAAAAATCACCAGAGGATGTTCTTTGGTAGTGAATACTTGGATAAAATTTTTAAATAGTAAATTAAAGCGATTCTGTGCCGCAGTTCCAGATAAATTAGGTGATGGTAGCTGTTGACCGATAATTTGTTCTAGTTCTGGAATTACCTCAATAATAACTTGCCCATTATCACCCAGCGCTGCTAATATTTTGGTTTTCCAAGCTGATAATTGAGTATCATTTTCACATCTCAATTGCCCCATTAAATCTCGAAACGTTTGTACAAAGGCAGAAAAAGGAATATTCCGATTAAATTGATCAAACTTGCCTTTGATGAAGTACCCCCGTTGTTCGACAATCGGTTTATGGACTTCATTAATAATTGCCGTTTTACCAATCCCAGAAAACCCAGCGACTAACATCAGTTCTGTCTGATGATTAGTAACACGGTCAAATGCTGCTAGCAAAGTTTTGACTTCCTCTTCCCGACCATAGAGTTTTTCAGGGATAATGAAGCGATCGCTAACATCCCGTTGCCCAATGGGGAAACTTTCAATTTTGCCCGTTTGCTGGAGTTGATGCAAGCAAGTTTCTAAATCAGATTTCAGCCCGAATGCACTCTGATAGCGGTCTTCGGCATTTTTCGCCATCAATTTGCTGACAATATCTGAGAGTATCGGCGCAATTTCTGGATTAATTTCATGTACTAGAGGTGGAAGTTTGGCAATATGGCAATGCACTAACTCCATTGGGTCGTTTAATTGGAAAGGTAATTGCCCGGTCAGTAACTCGTAAAAAGTTACGCCTAGAGAATAGAAATCAGTGCGGTAGTCTATACCGCGATTCATGCGTCCGGTTTGTTCCGGTGACAAATAGCCGAGTGTCCCTTCCAACACATTGGGACTTTTCAGGCTTTGGGTTTCTCGTGGTAGCAGAGATGCAATACTAAAATCAATGAGTCTGATATCACGAGTTTCTGGATTAATCAGAATATTGGCGGGTTTGATATCTTTGTGAATAATCCGATGACGGATGAGAATATCTAATATATTGCACAGGGCGATCGCTAAGTGCAAAAATTCCATCAGATTTGGCACAGTTCCCCATTGCTTTAGGGAAATTCCCCCAAAGTCTTCCATTATCAACGCATAGCCATTCTGGTACGTTTCCAAGCTGTAGGTTTGAATGATTCCAGGTAAGTTGAGATTTTTAGCTATGGTGTACTGATTGCGAAATGACAAAAGCTCAATGAAGCTGGGATAAGGATTTTTCAGCAGCTTAATGACCACAGGCTGTTGGTCAGTCTCTCGAACTGCCCGATAAACTAGGGTTCTAGAACCGTTGTAGAGTTCTTCGCTGACTCGATAGCCGGGAATGGTGACTACACTGCTAATCATAATTCTTTTGAATTTTTAAGACCTTAGCATTTAGTGTTCCCAGATCCGCCCTATCATTTTTTCAAGAAGGTGCATTTTGCTATCCATTCTTGCCGTTACCTTCTCGAATTCTAAATATCAGGAAGTAAAGCTAGAATAACCGCAGACTTTTTATCGGTAGTATAGTAAATGATGTAATTATTATCTACATGAGACATGGAAGAAAATTCCTTAGCTTCAAGAACTTCAGACTCACTTACTCAGGAAGTGAAAATATTCGGTTCAGAGGAAGTAGAATTATCACTGAATGTTAATAATACATCTTATTCCTTGAAGATAGAACCTCGTGTTACATTACTAGATGCACTTCGAGAAAAGCTGGGTTTGATGGGTACTAAAAAAGCTTGCGATCGCGGTGAATGTGGTGCATGTACTGTATTAATTGATAATCGGCGCATTAACTCTTGTATGACTCTAGCTGTAATGCACATCGGTGCTGAAATTACCACAATTGAGGGATTAGCACAAGATGGTAAACTCCATCCTATGCAAACAGCCTTTATTACCCATGATGCTTTTCAATGTGGCTACTGTACATCAGGTCAAATTATTTCAGCCGTAGGGATGATATTGGAAGAATCGCCAAAATCTGAGGCAGAAATTCGAGAGAAAATGAGTGGAAACCTTTGCCGTTGTGGAGCATATCCAAATATTATTGCGGCGATTCAGGATGTGCTAGAGGAAAAGCAAGATGCAGCCATTTAGTTATGCTAAAGTTACCTCAAAAGAAGTGGCGATCGCCACAGTTGAGCAAGACAAAAATGCTGCATTTATTGCTGGTGGCACAGATTTACTGGGATTAATGAAAGATGGAGTCCAAACAGCGAATATATTAATTGATATTAATAGTTTGCCCTTAGCAGATATTGAATCTCAAGCAAATGGAATCCGCATTGGTGCGATTTCTCGAATGAGTGATGTGGCTTTTCATCCCCAAATTCAGGAATGTTATCCCGTAATTAGCCAAGCTTTATTACAAAGCGCTTCGCCGCAACTGCGAAATATGGCAACAGTAGGCGGGAATTTACTGCAACGAGTCCGCTGTGGTTATTTTCGCGATCCGGTTTTTCCTTGTAATAAACGCACTCCCGGTATAGGTTGTTCGGCAATTACAGGTTACAATCGAATGCATTCCATTTTCGGAGCTAGCGAACATTGCATTGCCGTTCATCCTTCCGATTTAGCTGTAGCTTTGACGGCATTAGATGCAGTGATTTGCATCCAAGGAATCGAACAATCACATCGAATTTCAATTCATGATTTTTATCTCTTACCAGGTGAGACACCAGCCAAAGAAACTCTATTACAGCCTGGAGAATTAATTGTTGCTATTGAAGTTCCAGATTTTGCATATAAGTCCCATTATTTAAAAGTAAGGGATCGAGCTTCTTACGAATTTGCTCTCGTTTCTGTAGCTGTTGCCTTAGATATAGAACAAGACACGATAAAATCAGCACGCATCGCTTTTGGGGGAGTAGCACCCAAACCTTGGCGTGCAAGGGATGCTGAGGAAATTATCAAAGGGAAAGCAATTAACGAAGATATCTTTACAGCCGCAGCAGCAGCAGCCGTCAAGGAAGCAAAACCGCAAACACACAATGAATTCAAAATTGAATTAGTCAAACGCGCTTTGGTACGCGCACTCTCAGTTGTGGCAGAAAAATTATGAATAAAATTATTGGGAAACCACTCGATCGCGTTGATGGTAGGCTGAAAGTAACGGGAGAAGCGCCTTACACAGCCGATGTGCCAATCGAGAATTTAACTTATGGAGTGATTTTTCAAAGCGCGATTGCCAGCGGTAAAATTATCCAAATAGACACAACAGCAGCCGCAATCGCCCCTGGTGTGCTAGATGTTGTTACCTACCAACAAACCCCATCACTGGTAAAAATACCCTTCTTTGGCCCTCCACAACCTCAGTCAACTGAAAAAGACCATAATATCTACTACGATGGTCAACATCTGGGGATTGTAATTGCCCAAACTTTAGAACAAGCCGAAACTGCTGCCTCTAGGATACAAATTATCTACGAAGAAGCCATTCCGACAGTCACAATGGCACATACAGAGATATTTGAACCCGAATCAATATTTTTTGGCATGATGCCAGCTAAAATCACTAGAGGCGACGTTGAATCGGGGAAAGTACAGGCAGATGTTTTGGTAGAGCAAGTTTATACTACGCCAATAGAACATCATAATCCCCTAGAACCTTCTGCAACGATCGCAATGTGGTCAGGGGATAACTTGACGCTATATGAAACCACTCAAGGCGTTTCTGCAACCCAAAACCGAATTGCATCTATTCTGAATATTCCCGAAGAAAATGTCCGCGTCATCTCCAAATATTTAGGCGGCGGATTTGGTTGTAAGGCGCTGTTGCGATCGCATACGATTTTAGCAGCGATCGCCGCTCGGCAAGTAAAACGCCCAGTAAAAGTTGTGCTAACGCGATCGCAAATGTACACAGCTTGCGGCCACCGTTCCGAAACTCAGCAGCAGCTAACGTTAGGTGCAACCAAGGAAGGAAAACTAACTGTAATCGAGCAAATTGGGACATCTTTAACTTCCCTGTTTGATGACTTTGCCGAACCAGTGGGTGCTGCAACAACCATGATGTACGCCTGTGCCAATTTGGAAATTAAATACCGTTTGGGACGCATCAACGCCGGCACACCAACCTTTATGCGGGGACCAGGAGAAGCACCCGGAATGTTTGCTTTAGAATCGGCAATGGATGAACTGGCATACACCTTAAATATTGACCCAATTGAACTAAGACTGAGAAATCATGCAGATATCGATCCCCACAAAGGATTGCCTTGGTCAAGTAAATCCCTGAAAGAATGTTATCAAAAAGGGGCAGAAATTTTTGGATGGGCACAACGCAATCCAGTTCCCCGTTCTTTGCGAGATCGTCATTTCCTGATTGGTTGGGGAATGGCAAGTGTGACATTTCCCACCAATGCTAGAACTGCATCAGTCAAGGTAGAAATTTTTGCTACTGGAGAAGTAAAAGTACAAAGTGGTTCTCAAGACATCGGTACTGGTACATATACAGTGATGACGCAAGTAGCTGCTGAGGTATTGGGATTACCAGTGCAGTTTGAATTAGGTGATACCAATCTTCCCAAAGCCCCGATGACAGGGAACTCAATTACCGTTGCCAGTGTTTCCCCGGCGGTGCATCAAGCCGCGATCGCCGCACGGGATAAGATAATTAAAATGGCGATCGTAGATGCAAATTCTCTGCTTTACGGATCGCAAACAGAAGATATTACCGTTGAGTCAGGGCAAATATTTTCAAAACAAGACCCATCGAAGCGAGACAGCTACAGCGATATTCTGCGCCGTCATGGATTAGAAAGTTTAGAAGTTACAGAGGAATCCTCACTCAATCCAGAGAGCCAACAATACGCTAAACATTCTTTTGGGGCGATATTTGTCGAAGTTGCAGTTGATGAATTCTTAGGAGAAATTAAAGTTAGACGTTGCGTAGGCGTTTATGATGCAGGGCGAATTCTCAACTTCAAGACAGCGCGGAGTCAAGTTATCGGCGGAATTACCTGGGGAATTGGTATGGCGCTGATGGAGAAAACTGTAATGGATGCTAATCAGGGCAGAATAGTTGGTGCTAACCTTTCCGATTACCTGATTCCCGTTCATGCAGATATCCCCAATATGGAAGTGCAATTTATTGAAGAACACGATCCTTATGTGAATGCACTAGGAACCAAAAGCTTGGGGGAACTTCCGATTGTTGGGGTAGCCGCTGCCATATCTAATGCAGTTTATCATGCCACAGGTAAGCGGATTCGTAATTTGCCAATTACACCAGATAAGTTGTTGTGAATGAATCGGTTTGTAGAGAGAAGGGGTTAGGGGATGATCACTAATATGGCTCTCCTAGACTAGTTATAGAAAATTAATACTTGATATCAGGTTAAGTCCTTATATCGTAGGGATTCAAGAATAAAAAAGCATATTTTTATTAAATCTATTAACCGTTGATTATTGTATTTGTTTCGTAGTCCAGAAGTTTCTAAAACTAGTTCTCCTTGATATTTTAAATAACTAGGACTAGCCCTTTCAAAGTGACTCGTTAAGTCTCCTATTTTTTCTCAGCGCTCTCTGTGCCTCTGCGGTTTAAAAGTGATTTATTTAACCGCAGAGGCACAGAGAACACAGAGAGAAGAGTTTAAAGAGGAATTTATAGACTATAATTTTCACCCACCTTGAAAGGGCTAGTCCTAATACTTGTTTAAATTTAGGTTGATCAAAAATATTTTTGTTTAACCACCGTTTTATAATGACCCTTTACAGGATCTCGTTTAAAATACTACAGATTCAAAGGAAAAATTTGATGAACCAGTGGCAACCTACTCTTAAACTCAGGAGATATTTAACTCAATTAGTTTCCACTTGTATTGTTAAACCTTTGCAGGCTATAAAACCGTGGTGTATACAACCAATCCAAAGTTGGTTCTATAGATATACTTCGTGGGGTATTGTCTCTCTATTTTTAGCTGGAATTAGTTTGAGTATCCTGTTAGCTGCTTGCTCTTTACGTAATGTCAATTACACTGGTAATACTAGCGCAGTTTCTCAGCCTAATGTAAGCTTAACGTTTGTTTCTTATTCAGTTACTAGCGCAGCATACGAGCAAATCATTCCCAAATTTATCGAACAATGGAAGAAAGAACACAACCAAAACGTCACTTTCAATCAAAGCTATGATGCGTCCGCTTCCCAAACCCTTGCAGCAGTGATTGAGGGTAAGGAAGCTGATGTGGTACATTTGTCACTTCCCCTTGACATTAATAAACTTGTTGAAGCGGGCTTTATTCAACCAGGTTGGGAAAAAGAAGCGCCTAATAATGCAATTGTTACCAAATCTGTAGATGCGATCGCTATTCGTGAAGGTAATCCCAAAAATATTAAAACTTGGGAAGATTTGGCAAAAGATGGCGTCAAGATAGTTACAGCTAACCCCAAAACTTCTGGTGCGGCTCGTTGGAGTTTTCTTAATCTCTGGGGTTCAGTGATAAATACTGGCGGAAATGACAATCAAGCAATAGACTTTATTTCTAAAGTCTATAAGAATGTACCTGTGTTACCCAAAACTGCGCGGAATGCCAGCGAACTATTCTTCAAACATGGTCAGGGTGACGTTTTGCTCAACTATGAAAAAGAGATGATTGTATCGACGGAAAATGGTGAAAAACTTCCATATATTGTACCTGATATTAATATCTCCATCGATAATCCTGTTGCTGTTGTCGATAAAAATGTTGATAAACACGGTACTCGCTCTGTTGCAGAAGCATTTATCAAATTTCTCTACACCCCAGACTCGCAACGAGAGTTTGCCAAATTGGGATTTCGTCCCGTTAACCTAGCGATCGCCAAAGAAACAGAAGCCAATTTTCCCCGAATTAAAACTATTTTCAAAGCTGAAGATTTAGGAAGATGGGACGAGATTCAGGCAAAATTCTTTGATGAAGGTACAATCTTGGACAAGATTCGAGGGAAAAAGTCAACTTAACTTTAAAAGGGCAATTAGAAATTGTCCCCCACTAATTAACCCTTCTCTACGAGACGCTACGCTCTTTTTTCAATGCCAAGCGCAATGAACCAAAAGCCCTCACCCAAGTTTGGGAGAGGGACTTTGAAATTCGCTCCCCTTCTCCCAAAATTGGGAGAAGAGATTGAGGGCAAACTTTGCATTTGTGCAAGAGGTTTAATCAAGTTGAGTATTTACCATTAATTTCTATATAACCCTCTGAAAGATCGCAACCCCATACAGTTGCCGAGGCTTCGCCAATATTAAGGCTAACATGAATATCTACTTTATCCTTAGACATAATTTGCCGTAACTGTTCTAAATTTTCCTCAGTTAAGCTACTAGGATAAACTTTCACATTATCAAAACTAATAATAACTCTTTCTGGATTGATATCCTGTTCATTTTCACATTTGCCTATAGCCATAGCAACTCGTCCCCAATTCGGATCTGCTCCATAAACAGCAGTTTTTACCAATGGTGAATTTACAATTGATTTAGCTACTGTTTTAGCTTGTGCATAGTTAATCGCTGAATCTACAGTTACCTCAATTATCTTAGTAGCACCTTCTGCATCTCGTGCAATTTTCAGCACTAATTCCTGTGCAACTTCTTGCAATGCACTAGCAAAATCTGGTTCTGAAACTTCACCGGCTAAACCATTAGCTAGAATCACGGCGGAGTCACTAGTAGAAGTATCCGTATCTACACTCAAGCAATTAAAAGTTTTATCTATAGTAGAACGAAAAATAGAACGAAGGCTATTTGCAGAAATTGCAGCGTCAGTAAAAAAGAAAGTTAAAAGGGTAGCCATATTAGGCTCAATCATGCCAACACCTTTGGCAATTCCTACTAGCTTGGCATTTCCTATTTGCCGTGTAGCTAGTTTAGCTATTGTATCGGTGGTCATAATCCCACGAGCGGCGGCATGAAAATCAGCATCAGTCAATTTTTTGCCCAATCCTAATAAACCATCTCGGATTTTTTCAATGGGGTAACGTCTGCCAATTACACCTGTAGAAGCTATCACAATATTATGTGTAGTAATTCCAGTTTCAGTTGCAACTAATTGCAAAACTTCATGAGCGTCAGCAATGCCAACAGAACCATTAGCTACATTTGCATTTTTAGATATAACGACAATTGCTTGTGCTTGTGAATCTTTTAAATTATCACGGCTAATAGTAACACTTGGCCCAGCAAAAAGACTTTGAGTGAAGACTCCATCTGCAACACAAGGAACTGATGATTGAATATATACAAAATCATCAGTTGTATCTCGTATTCCCAAATTAGTGATGAATGTACTAAAACCTTGAGGTGTGGAAGATATAGTTAATGACATTTTTCGATATTTAATAATTTGCTTTAATTATCTCATATCAAGTTCGGTTAATTACTCCTGATAAAATCTATTATTTCCGGTTGGGTTAGACGGCAGTGAAACCCAATCGGAACAACAATCAATTTCATGAAGTTTTAATATCAAAAATCTATTATTTCTCGAAAATAATTTGCTAAGTATCCAAACGTTTGACAACAAAAAAATTTTTGCTCCCCAAACTCACCTAGCAATTTATGGATTATCAAATGCTATAAATCAGTTAATGTCAGAGTGAATGTAGTCCATCCATTGCCACTTTCTACTTGAATGTTTCCTTGCAATTGTTCGACTAATTTCTGTACTATAGATAAACCTAATCCCGAACCACCTTGATTCCAGATATCTGCATTGGGGAGACGATAAAATTTATCAAATATCTGTGGTAACTCTATTACCGGAATTTCTACTGAATTACTGACAGTAATAATTGTTTTTGCAGGTGTTTCCGAGGAATTGTGACTTACACTTAAGACAATTTCACCACCCGCAGGTGTGTATTTACAGGCATTATTGAGCAATTCTATTACGATGCGTTCCAAGCTAATGCCATCTGAGAATAGCGGCGGGAGGTTTACAGGGAGATTCACCTGTAGAGTTTGCTGATGTTCTTGAACACGAATTTGAAACGGCTCGATAACCCAAAGTAACCACTGTTGTAAGAGCAACGCATCAGGTGTAATAACTTGATAGGATGAGCTTTCTAGCCGTTGTAAGTCTAGTAGATCGTTAATTAATTCTAGTTCGCGATCGCACTCGCTTTCGATTAATTTTAGATAACGTTGAGCTTGCTCAGTATTATTAGATAGTTGTATCATTTGAACCATCATCTTGATATTACTCAGAGGCGATCGCAGTTCGTGAGAAACTAAATTCAAAAAGTCATTTTTGAGTTGATTTATATTTTCCCATTGCACCACAAGTTGCTCTTGCTCAATTTGCCTTTGACGTGCCTCAATCGCTCGTTTGCGTTCGGTAATATCTCGAAAAACTAATACAGCGCCTGTAATGTTCTCTTTGTCATCTTTAATCGGTGCAGCGCTGTCATCAATTGGTATTTCTGCACCATCTTTAGTAATCAAAATTGTTTCTGCGGGGAGATTAACGATAGTACCATCTTGAAGAACTTTTATAATCGGACTTTCAAGAGGGTTATGAGTTTCGCCATTAGCAATATTAAATACTTCTGAGGAATTTCTGCCACAGGCTTCTTCTTGCTTCCATCCAGTTAGATTTTCCGCAACCGGATTCATAAAAGTGATTAAATCTTGTAAGTCGCTAGCAATCACACCATCGCTAATACTTTTTAAAAGTGCATCCAGCCATTTTTTATTAACTTTTAATTGCCTTTCCAAACCATGTTTAGTCAAACTTATTTCAATATTTGTTTGTAGTTCTCTTTCTTTAAAAGGTTTCAGTAGGTAGGCAAACGGCTCAGTTATCTTAGCTCGTTCCAATGTATTATCATCTGCATAAGCAGTTAAATAAATTACTGGAATATCCAAACGCTTATAGATTTCTTCAGCAGCTTCTATGCCGTCCATTGAGCCTTTAAGCTTGATATCCATCAGTACTAAATCTGGAGATATTTCTATTGCTATATTAATTGCTTCTTCTCCTGAAGAAGCGATAGCAGGCACTGTGTAACCAACTTTTTTAAGTCGATATTGTAAGTCTTTGGCAACAATAGCTTCATCTTCCACAACTAAAATTTTTGCGTTTTTCATTTTTTATTAATTATTTATGGTAAAGGAAATATCACTTGGTACTCTACTCCAGTAGCACTTGTAATATTCATGTTTCCTGTTAGTTGATGGGTTAAAGCATCTACTAATTCCCATCCTAATGATGCGAGTTTTTTAAAATCAAAATTTGGTGGTAAGCCAATACCGTTATCACTAACTATCAGTCTTAAATTATTGTTAATTTCTTTTTTGATTTCAATATTAATTACACCATTCCTATCCTTGGGAAATGCATATTTTAAGGAATTAGATACAAGCTCATGGATAATTAAGCTACAAGGAATTGCTGTATCTAAACCGAGAAAAATACAATCTTCAGCATTTATTGTTAAAGCGATCGCATCTTCATTGACTTCATAAGCAGTAAATAAACTTGCTACCAAATCTCGAATATATTCACCAAAATTAATCCTTGCTAAGTCTTGAGATTGATATAATTTTTCGTGAACGAGAGCCATTGATGCAATCCGCTGTTGGCTTTGTTGAAATATTACCAAATCTTCTTGGTCTTTGATATAGGCAGATTGCAGGTTTAGCAGACTGGAAATAACCTGTAAATTATTTTTGACCCGATGGTAAATTTCTTTTAATAACACCTCTTTTTCTAATAGTGATGCTTTAATTTGTTCTTCCCACTCCTTGCGTTCGTGCTGTGCGGCTTTCCGTTCGTTAATATCTTCTATCACAGAAATAAAATACTTTGGCTCCCCATTAGGTTCGCGCATTAAAGACACAGTGAGATTAATCCAAACTAAAGAATTATCTTTGCGAAAATAGCGCTTTTCCATCGAGTAAGTTTGAATATTATCTGCTAAAATCTGCTCAACATATTTCAGGTCAGTGTTAAGATCGTCCGGGTGAGTAATATCTTGGAAGGTTAATAACTGTAATTCTTCGAGTGTGTAACCGAGAATATCGCAAAGCTTCTGATTAACTAACAACCAGCTTCCATCGATTGCAACATGGGCAATGCCAACAGCAGCTTGATGGAATGCAGCCCGAAATCGTTGTTCGCTCTCTCGCAATGCTTCTTCTATTCGCTGGCGTTCAGTAATTTCTGTCTGTAATGATTCGTTGATTCTTCTTAACTCTCCTGTCCTTTTCTCAACCATGCTTTCTAATTGGTTAAGTAGGCTATTTAGTGTCTCCTCTGCTTGCTTGCGATCGGTAATGTCAGTATGTGAGCCTGCCATTCGTACTACATTACCATTTTCATCCCACTGTGCTTGCCCTCGATCTAAAATCCATTTATAGGTGCCATCTTTACATAAAATTCGATACTCGGTTATGTAAAACGGTGTTTTCTGAGCAAAGTGATCTTGAACCGCTTGTTGCACCCGCTCAATATCGTTCGGATGCACTCGTGTTACAGATTCATTTAAATGGTTAGAAATTTCGTGGTCTTCGTAACCGAGCATTTCTTTCGAGCGAGGTGAGAAGAAAACTTCATTGGTTTTAACATTCCAGTCCCAAATTCCATCCTTATTGCCGCGCAAAGCTAATTGCCAGCGTTGTTCGCTTTCCCTCAACACCTCCTCAGTCCGTATACGTTCAGCAATTTCTTTCGCTAGCTGGTAGTTTGCAGCCTCTAGTTGAGCAGGACTCGGTAGAGCCAGCGCCTGTGGTATCAATGGCACAAGCTCTATAGCCGTTAATACGGAGGCAAAAGCGGTGATAGCTTTGAGAAACCCTGATAGCCAATAGGTAGGATACCAAAGCGTCCATACATCCATTAAATGAGTTGTGCCACAAGCAACGATGAATGTGCCAAACATTAGGAATATCCAGCCGAAAGGCATATCTCGCCGTTTACGAACAAAATAAACCAACATCACTGGAATTGAATAATAAGCAAGTCCAGTTAACACATCTGAAATCAGATGCAACCACACCAATTCTGGTTTCCAGAGATAGCAATGTCCGTGGGGAATAAACTGGCTAGTAGAGAAAAAATTATCTAAAAATTCCATCATAAAAACCTATACATTGCATAAGTCTTCACTAAAGCCTGAAGTGCCAAAGAAGAGGTTTTTAGCCTCAGACCTCTTGTAGATGCGCATACGCCTAGAGAGTGGCTCTCATCTTCTAAAAAAAACTACGTTTGGCATTTCTCAGAGTTTTACCGTACTAGTTTTAGGCTAGAATCGATTATTAGCTTCAGCTTCTACATTCTGTGTTCGTCATCTTTTCTGAGTTTTTTAATCGGAATAATATAAGATTTATGAAAATTAAATTACCGCGATCGCTTTGGTTATTGTTACCGTATATCCCCTGAAATCAGCCATTTACATATATAAAAACCTTCAAAAATCACAGTAATATTTCGGTTATATAATAATCTAATTATAATCTAATTGCATACGTGTATTTACGGGCTAACTCGACTCAGTTTGGATAGGTCAGCACTATTAATCTGTCATATACTGTCCGGTTGAAGATTTATCATTAACACCCAAGAGAGCAGGGGAGAAGCTCACGCTCAAGATTTGGAGACAGAGCAACTGGCATTAGATGAGGCTGAGACAGCAAATCACAGACTCCGTACCGTAAGTAAAATTATCAGGAAGAGAACCTAGCCATCAATAGGTGTACTTATAATAAAAACTCTTGTAGCCAAACTGTTTATCGCTATATACATAGGGCGCGAGTTATTTCCCAGCCTCATACCATTCTGGATTTTAGATTTTAGATTTTGGATTGTGAAACATCCATTGGATAAGTGTTTCAGTTTTCCATCTGTCGCAATCATTTTTCAAATTGGTATCAGTTGGTAGAAAAACATCGTCTAAACTTTGTAATGCCAATTTAAAGATTATTCGTTTTTTGTGTAAAGCACGAAATTTGAGGTGAATAGTATTGTATAACAATAATTATTATGGATAAACCGGGGACAACAGTAAAAGTCTCCTATATAATTTACTTCTATCAAAAACTGCTCTGGCTTACGTCTAGGGCAGTTTTATATTGCACGGTAGAAGCCAGATTCTGAACTGTACCCAATGGTGAATCATCTAACAGTTGCTTGCAGCAATCGAATTTTTTTATAATCCATTGTTTACTGGGTTGCTAGTGATTAGGCAAATCATCATCTATCATCGTTTCAATGACAATAAGCTAATCGTCATTCATTTTTCCAGAATGATTCGCTTGTAGTAAGGGCTTCAGCCCTGCTTTTATGCAAGTTAAATGCCGATTAGCTTACCGCTAAAACGAGCTTCATCAGCCCAGCACTTAACTCTGCCAATATAGCAAATTTGGCTTTCGTACTTCTCTTTAGTTTCAGTAACAATTCCCTCAAATCCTCCACTCATTGAGGTATTAAAGAAACTCAACTTTTGGTAAATCTGGGTTAACAATGATAGCGGGTGTACGTCTGTGGTGTGCGATTGACTGGCAATGATTAACTGAAATCACACTTTCGACCAAATTAACTTTGAGTCTGAGCCAGAATCGGTAAGATAATTACAAATTCTGTTCCAACGCCCGGGGTAGAATTCACATCCAAAGTTCCACCATGTTTTTCTACAACAATAGACTGAGCGATCGCTAATCCTAATCCTGTTCCTTTACCAACACCTTTTGTAGTAAACAAGTGGTCAAATACTTTTTGTTTGACTGATTCACTCATGCCTTGACCATTATCAGCAATCTTCACCTCAACCTGTTTTTCTTGCAATGAGGTGGTAATTATAATCCGATTTGGATTGGCTTTAATCTCTCCAAAACTCCGGTCTGTATTTGATTCATCCAAGGCATCAATAGCATTCGCCAGGATGTTCATAAATACCTGATTTAATTGACCAGGAAAACATTCTACTTGAGGTAAATTATCGTAGTTTGTGATAACTTCAATGGCGGGACGTTGTTCATTTGCTTTCAGACGATGTTTGAGAATGAGAATGGTACTATCAATGCCTTGGTGGATATTGAAAGGTACTTTGTAGTCTTGATCGGCACGGGAGAAAGTGCGGAGACTGGTACTGATATTTTTCAGCCTGTCACAGGCTATCATCATCGAATCAATCATCTTGGGCAAATCTTCTAAGCTATATTCCAAGTCGATTTCTTCGGCGTGTTCAATAATTTCCTCTTTGGGATTTGGCAGACTTTCTTGATATAATTTCAGATGTTTAAGAATATCTGCAAATACAGGTTTACTTTGTTCAAGGCTAGCAGAAATAAAACCGAGAGGATTATTCATTTCATGAGCTACCCCCGCTACAAGGTTTCCCAACGCAGACATTTTTTCATTTTGTACTAATTGAAGTTGAGTTTCTTTGAGATGTTGGAGTGTTTCTTCTAATTGGGTTGCTTGTTGGCGAGTTTCCAGCAGGAGATCGGTTTGTTGGAGTGCAACTCCCATTTGTGCAGCAATTTGTTGGGCAAATTCAATCTCAGAAGGTTGCCAGTGATGTGGGCGATCGCATTGGTGAATGCAGAGTAAGCCCCAAAGTTCGTCATCTTGCATAATTGGTACAACCAATGATGCTCTAACATTAAACTGTTGCAAAATTGCCCGATGACAATCTAAAACTTCTGCGGTTTGAATATCTGACATTGCACAAAAACGTCTCTGTTTGTATTGGGTTGCATAGTTCTCTCCAAAACAATGGTCTTGAATTTTTACAGCTAAACCAGAAGGAAATTGGGGTAGGACATCTTCGGCAATAAATTCGCCATATTCGTAATTTAAACCGATATGAAATTGATAAATTCCGACGCGTGAGACATTAAGGATTGAGCGAATATTTTGAGTTACCGCACGAAAAATCGCATCTAAATCTAAAGACTCTCGGATTTGATTCACAACATTAAATAAGGTTTTTTGCTGCTGGAGGGATTGTTGGATCTGTTGAGCTTTGTCTTGAGATTCTTGATAAAGACGGGCATTTTCTAGAGAGATGGCAGCTTGCACAGATAACATTTGGATAACTTTGATGCGATCGCTAGTAAATACCCCTGCTACTAATTTATTTTCTAAATAGAGAATACCCACTAAATGTCCTTGATTAATAATCGGCGTACAAAATACACTCTGGGGTTGAAATTCGAGCAGATATTCTCCAAGTAGCCCAGGTATCTCTGTTTGGCAGTTATCTATAACAATTGTTTTTTGAGTATTTTTGACATAATTGATAATTTTTCTCGGAATATCTTCACAAGTATCTAGTGATTGTGATTTAAGAATAGTTTGGATTGGAATTGAAAAATTGTCTTGGTGATTAATAAAAGTAATTGCCTTGACTTTTAAGTTTCCATCTTCAGAAAGAATTAAAGCAAATTTTTCTGCACCGGAGTTTTCGAGAATAATTTGCGTCAGGCTAGCAATAATTTCATCCAATTCAATGCTACTAGAAATAGCTTGAGCTGCTTTCATAATAGACATAAAGTCTAAGGCATTGGAAATATTTGTGCTACTAATAATGGAAGTTTGGCTAGATAAAGATATCGAACTGTGGGCAATAGTACTAATGGTTTCTAGGGAATTAAAGCTGAGTTGTTGATGTAAGATGGGTTGGAGTAATTTAGGATAGCGTTTTTCTAAGTCATCGATTTTAGCTTTTGCTCCCCATCGAGCATAGCAATAGTATGCTTCTTGCCAAAAGTGTTGAATGTTAAGAAAAATCCGATAAAAATAACCCAAAATATGGTAA
>NZ_JABXKN010000115.1:0-23691 GCF_017115065.1 Nostoc sp. JL23 | reverse complement strand
CACCCTAATTTTAATTTTTTGCCTCTGAATGCTCTCAAATACTTATTTTTTCGTAGCTCCTTTTAGTGATCGCCTATTGTACCCAAGTTTCTCAAACCCAGTCCCCGTGAGCATTTGCCATTTGTGGATGAGTCTAATTAATCATATTGGCAGAGGGAAAATAAATTCTTTAGTTCTGCCTTTTGTTCTCTGCCTTTTTCTGGACAATAAAACTACACTGCTACCAATTGCTTCTGCGTCCAAGTATTAACAAGTTCTTGAATAGAAGCTTTTAATGTCTACTCAATATCGCTATCTAATTGGATTTGTTTCTGCTCATTAAACTGAATTTGTGAACTGACGACGTAAACTCCCTTGAGAATGTGAGTAGCTCCCATTGCTGAGAACAGAGGCTTAATCGCATAGTCAATTGACAGTAAATGATTGATTGATCCACCTGTAACAATTGGCAGAATAGTTTTACCACCAAAAGCATACTGAGGCATTAAATCTAGCAAAGCTTTTAGTATTCCTGTGTAGGAGGAATTGTAAACAGGTGTAGAAATAATTACTGCCTCTGCTTGCCCAACGAGAAGCTGTAGTCTTTTCACCTCTGGACTCTCAAAGTTTCCGTAAATCAAATCCTCTGGGGGGAGATCGCGTACTGTAATAGATGCTATTTCAATTTGATGTTTGGTACAAAGTTCTTGAGCATAGTTTAAGATTGCAGCAGAGCGAGAAGTAAGAGAAGAATTACCGGAAATTGTAACGATTTTGTGCATGGTTTAAATCTCCTGAGATGATTAATACTAATTCTCTAAAATACATTGCATTTGATTTGAGCCTGATAGATTCTCTGATGTCGATGGAACACCGAGAGAGGCTCTGTGAAATGACCGAGCATTGCACAGAGCAGCATGATTAACATGGAATGTTAGACCAGAAATAGCTTAATACACTTAAGTCGTAACCAAAGAGCGAACTAAGTCATTTTCGCTAAGATACTCAGACCGTTCTTGAGACTTGATCACGTAAGTTAAGTATTCATATTGAGATGGCAATGTAGCACTAAGGTAATCTGTTCTTTCCTTAATTGCATCAAATGTTGCTATGGCTTTTTGGTCTTCAATATGATTCAAAACAGGTAAATTGTTTTCAGGTAGGTAATTTAGCCCTAACAACATTACAGAATAGGAATAAGACTCAAAACCGTGATAGTTCGGATTGATGCTCTTGTTGTTTGGCAGTCTACTCTTCCATAATCTCAATCTTTCTTGGAGTTCTTCAGAAATTACGATGTCGCGCTTGCTTGCCTTCCAAAACTCTGTGTCTGCTCTATTACTAGCACAATAATGAAGCGTCAAGAAGTCTCGAACACCATCTATGCAATTAGCAACAGTTTTGTTGTAGTTTTTAATTACATCCTCATTAAAGGAAGTGTCTGGTAAGTTGTTGACCAACTCTTCAATACCATGCTGAATAAAGAATATGCCGGTAGACTCTAGTGGTTCAACAAAACCACTAGAAAGACCAATAGCTACACAGTTCTTCACCCATGAATTCCTGTTTCTACCAATTCTCATCTTGATATGTGAGGCTCTGCAATCATTGGCAGCTTCTCCCAAGTGCTGTCTAAATTCAGTTTCCGCCTCTTCTTCAGAGATAAACGCACTTGAGTAAACATACCCTGTCCCAACTCTTCCATACAGAGGGATATTCCACACCCAACCAGATGAGAGCGCAGTTGCTGTTGTATAAGGATTGATTCCATTTTTCTTGATATCAGTGGGTATTTGCATAGCTATCGCACTATCGCACAGTAGCGACTCCGAGAAGGAAATGAATGGTTCACCAAGAGCTTTATTGATTAATAAACCACGGAAGCCAGTACAATCTATAAACAAATCGCCTTTAATAGTCCCATGTTCTTTGGTTTTGACATAATCTATACTGCTATCTTCGCCTAAATTAACGTCTACTACGTCATCAACAATCTGTCTTACCCCTCTCTGCTTCCCATAATCTTTTAAGAATCTTGCAAGCAAGTTGGCATCAAAATGATAGGCGTAAGGGTACTGAGCTTTTAAATCAGCCAAGACATTTTTCTGAGTGGTAATCTCTTGAGTAAACAAATCTTGAGCTTTATTGTCAAAAACTTCTCCGTTAAAATGTCTGGGAGAGCGCTTCAGATCGCATAACAAAGGAATCATAAAGCAGGAATAATCAAATGGTGCTTCATGTCTCTTTGTTTTTAACCACCATTCGGAGATATCAAAACCATCTACCGTTTCATATCTTTGAAAAGGATGGTAAAAGTATTGTCCTTGAGAGTTCCAGTTAACAAACTTAATTGCCATTTTATAAGTAGCATTACATTTTGGCATCCATTCGTGTTCTTGCAAACCGAGAAAATCAAAGAATAGCTTAATGGTGCTGAAGGTCGCTTCACCAACTCCAACTGTTGTGATGTTAGATGACTCAATTAAGGTAATTTGAACATTTTTGTCCAAAGCCTTGCTCAAATATGCTGCGGTCATCCAACCAGCAGAACCACCACCAACGATTACAATGTTCTTTATATCTTGTGCCATGAGAATATTGCTCCTAAAGGTTTCATGAAGTATTTTGTCAAACGAGAAAAAAGTCAAAAAAATCAACCAATATAAATCCAAACGCAGTGAATTTTACGTTTGTAAAGTATATAGATACTTTTTGTACCTAATGCAGAATTCGGATTAACTGTTCTAACTTCATCCAGGCTTCTCCACTTTGTAGGATGTCTTTAGCAAGAGTCACCCCTTTTGCATACAAGTTAATTTCATCTGTAGAAGCAATCACTTCGCCAACATGTAAAACTAGCGCTGCGTTCAAAACTACAACATCTTGCTGCGCCTGAGTGCCTTTTCCTTGAAGTACAGCTTTGAGAATTTCAGCATTTTCCTTGGCATTTCCACCTGCTAACTGAGCAGTTGCAGCAGGTTTTAATCCCAAATCTTGAGGATTCAAAGTTACCTGATGTAGTTGTTTGTTTGCCAACACAACCATGTCAGTAAAATCTGCTAGTCCTGCCTCATCCAGTTTTTCACGTCCATGAAGAACGATCGCTCGGCGAGTGCCTAGTTGATTTAAAGCCTGAGCGATTGTGTTCATTAAGTTAGGATTATAAACTCCGATAACTTGCCCTGTAAGTGGTAAAGGATTGAGTAGGGGGCCTAATAGGTTAAAGACAGTACGGATTTTCAACGTTTTACGCAGAGGTGACACCACCTTGAAGGCAGGATGCCATTTTGGTGCAAATAAAAACGTTATCCCAACTTCGTCAAGTGCTGCGATTACCCGATCGCTGCTGGTATAGAGATTCAGACCCAGCGTTTCTAGGACATCCGCCGATCCAGCTTGACTAGACGCTGAACGATTGCCATGCTTGGCAACTTTGATTCCTGCGGCTGCAACCACAAAAGCTACAGCTGTAGAAATATTGAAAGTTGAGGCTCCATCTCCACCAGTCCCACAAGTGTCAATCAAAGGATAGGAGTTGACAGCATCACTAGTTCCTAATTGTAATGACTGCTGTCGTAAAACTTGCGATAGACCAACTAACTCTTCAGGAGCTACTCCCTTGGCTTGAATTGCTGCCAAAATTGCTCCTGATTGTGCTACAGGGATGGCTTCTGTTAACCAACCTTGCATCAGATCTTTGGCTTGGAGTACAGAAAGGGACTGACGGTCTAGCAGTTGTTGCAGTAAGGTAGACCAATCTTCAGAATCAGAAGTTAATGCATTGTCTGCATTTACTGTAGGAATTGCAGCTATCATCTCAAATTTTCCCAAATTTTTACAACAGAGTTAATTTGAACGTGACTTAAGACTTAATTAGATAGCATTCAATAACTGAATAACGGTATGCACATCTTTGTCTCCTCGTCCAGAGCAAGTGAGGATAATTCGTGGACTTCCTTCTATTTCAGGGCAAAGAGTTTCTAGGTAAGCGATCGCATGGGCAGTTTCTAGAGCCGGAATTATTCCCTCTAACCGCGAAAGACGCTGGAATGCCTGTAAAGCCTCTTGATCGGTAATGCTGTGGTATTCAACACGACCAATGTCTTTCAAATAACTATGCTCAGGCCCCACACCAGGATAATCTAGCCCAGCGCTAATCGAATGTGCCTCAATTATCTGACCATCGTCATCTTGTAACAAATAGCTCATTGCACCATGCAAAACGCCAACTCGTCCGCGAGTGAGAGTAGCAGCATGTTTTTGGGAGTTAACGCCTTGACCTGCTGCTTCTACTCCAATCAGTCGCACACTTGGTTCATCAACAAACTCGTGGAAAAGCCCGATCGCATTGGAACCACCTCCTACACAAGCCAAGAGAATATCTGGTAGTCCTCCCCATTTCTCTTGACACTGAGTGCGAGTTTCCTGTCCAATCACAGCCTGAAAGTCACGCACCATCATCGGATAAGGATGAGGCCCAGCAACAGAACCGAGAATGTAATGAGTAGTTTCGACATTAGTTACCCAATCTCGGATTGCTTCGGAAGTAGCATCTTTTAAAGTTCCTGTTCCTGCTTCTACAGGACGAACTTCTGCCCCCATCAACTTCATCCGAAACACATTTAGAGCTTGCCGTTCCATATCATGGATACCCATGTAGATTACGCAGTCTAAACCAAAGCGAGCGCAAACTGTGGCTGTAGCAACTCCGTGCTGACCTGCACCTGTCTCTGCAATAATTCGTTTTTTGCCCATTCGCTTTGCTAATAACACCTGAGCTAGAGCGTTATTAATTTTGTGAGCGCCTGTATGGTTTAAGTCTTCTCGTTTGAGGTAGATTTGTGGCCCTGTGCCATCAGGTTTGGCATAATGAGCAGTTAAACGTTCAGCAAAGTAAAGAGGGCTGGGTCGTCCTACATAGTCCTGCATGAGGTTTTGCAGTTCACATTGGAAAGTAGGAACTGTACGATAGTGCTGGTAAGCTCTCTCTAGCTCACTGAGTGCTGACATTAAAGTTTCAGGAACGTACTGGCCTCCAAAGCGTCCAAATCGACCCAATGTATCAGGTTGTTTGCTTGCTCTGGGAGCGAGAGCATAAATATCTTTTGTGATGACCACGATGAAATCCCCCTGATTAGTTATTTGATGCAGTAATTGCTGCTTTCAGACTTCGACAAAGTTTTTCAACTGCCAACAGTTTTTGAGTTGCTGTCCCATCAGCAAAACATTTCACAAAGGCACTACCCACGATCACAGCATTTGCACCCCAATCCATCACCTGACGAGCTTGTTCAGGTCTAGAAATGCCAAAGCCAACAGCAATAGGTTTGTCAGTGACACTATGCAAATCTGTGAGTAAATCTTTAACATATAGTTGGAGTTGGGAGCGTATGCCTGTGACACCAGTGACACTGACTAAGTAAACGAATCCCTGAGACTGACGAGCGATCGCTTCAATACGTTCAACTGAACTAGTAGGAGCTACCAACAAAATCACTTCAATACCATATTTGGTGGCTAGCTGTAATAAATTTTCTGCTTCCTCCAATGGTAAATCAGGTACTACCAAACCAGCGATGCCTGCTTGAGCTATTTGTTGCAAGAACTGCTCAACACCTCGGTTCAAAATGGGATTGTAGTAAGTAAATAAGATTAGAGGTGTTTTGAGGCTGGGACTAACAGTCCGAACCATTTCCAGAACTTGATCTAAACGAATACCCCGTTGCAGAGCGCGGGTTGCTGCTGCTTGAATTACAGGCCCATCTGCCAAAGGATCTGAGTAGGGAACACCCAACTCAATCAGATCAGCACCGTGACGATCCAAAACCCGTAAAGCTTCTGCTGTTATTTCTAAATCTGGATCGCCAGCAGTAATAAAGGGAATTAAGGCACACTGATTGCGATTTTGTAAGGACTCAAAGCAATAAGAGATAGAAGTCGTCCTCATAGTTTGTCTAACAAAGTAAGTGAATGGCTAGGAATTTATCCGAAGACTGAGTACTGCTTGGACTAAATCGGTTTGTTTGACTAAAGACTCTCCCACTAAGACAGCACTAGCACCAGCTTGAGCCACAAGAGCTAAATCAGCTTTTGTGTGTATACCAGACTCACTAACAACAGTGATGTTTAAACTGTTTAACTTTTCTCTTCGTTGTGCCAATAGATGTTGTGTAGTTCCTAAATCAACCGTGAAATCTTCGAGATTACGGTTATTGATACCTACTAAACGCAAGTCTTTGAACGTTAGTACTCGGTCTAATTCTGCTAGAGTATGTACCTCTATCAGAGCATTCATGCCTAAACTATAAGCAATTTGCAAAAATTCTTTGAGATTTTGGTCTGACAGAATGGCTGCAATCAAAAGTACAGCATCAGCGCCAGCTGCTCGTGCTAGATATATTTGATAAGGATCAATGATGAACTCTTTGCACAGTAGTGGTAGTGAAACATTTTGTCGAATCGTCTGCAAATAGTCAAAACTGCCCTGAAAGAATTTTTCATCAGTTAGCACTGATATACAAGTTGCTCCACCTTGGGAATAAGCCTGTGCAATTTTGACTGGTTCAAAGTTAGCTCGAATTACTCCTTTACTAGGTGAAGCCTTTTTAACTTCTGCAATTAAGCTGGGTTTGGTTGGGCTTTGTTGCAGCGCACTTAAGAAATCTCGCGTAGCAGGGGCAGTAGTTACCTGATTTTGTAAATCTTCTAAACACAATTGCTGACTTCTAAGTGCAACTTCTTGCTTTTTTTGCCACACAATCTCTTCAAGGATATGGCGCGGCTTGGCATTAGTAGTAAATAAAGTTAAAGGATGGTGATCAGTCTGCATAGTCATCACTTGAATTTAAGAGATAGACAATACGGCACGATGGATGGCATCTTTGTTGCCAGTAGTTTCTTCTAGCTGTGGATGTGAGAAGTTGCGCTCTCGTGTGTACATACGCACGACATTCTTAATAATTGATAGACCTACTTCACCAGAAAGAGTCATGATAGATTCTGGGTGAAACTGAAGTGCAGCAATTGGAAGGGTTTTATGCTCAATGCCCATAATCACACCATCTTCTGAAATAGCTGTAACTTGCAATTCTTCAGGAAGGCGATCAGGTAGAGCAAATAACGAATGATATCTACCAACTTCAAAGGATTGGGGTAAACCTTGAAACATCCCAGATTCTGAGGCTGTAACAACAACACGAGCCGATTTTCCATGTTGCGGATAATCAAGAATTCCTAATTCACCCCCAAAAGCTTCAACAATTCCTTGTAACCCCAAACAAACCCCAAAAATTGGGATTTTTCGACGTATGCAGCTTGCAACTGTTTTGGACACATTAAAGTCACTAGGTCTACCAGGGCCAGGAGATAGTACAACGATGTCTGGAGATTCAATATCTAGAATTTGTTCACAGAAGCCATGACGTAGTGTTTTAACTGTGGCACCAGAAGAGCGGATATAGTTAGCAAGTGTATGTACAAATGAGTCTTCATGGTCAATTAATAAGACACGCTTGTTTGTTTCAGTTTTAGCTCGATTGTTAAGGTTTAAAGTGCATGACAAGTTGGACTTTTGCTGAGTCTGGTAGAGTGTTTGAAACAAAGCTGCTGCTTTAGTTATAGTTTCTTGGGCTTCGGCTTCTGGAATTGAGTCATAAAGAACTGTCGCACCCGCACGCACTTCTGCAATTGAGTCTTTAAGTTGGATTGTTCGCAGAATCAGACCGGTGTTCAAGTCGCCTTTGAAAGTGAAGTAACCAACTGCTCCACCATACCAACGTCGGGGGCTACGCTCATGCTGTTCAATAAATTGCATTGCTGCTCTTTTGGGCGCTCCTGTGACTGTGACTGCCCACAGATGAGTGAGAAATGCATCCAAGGCATCAAATTCAGGTCTGATTAAGCCTTCGACGTGATCTACTGTATGGATTAGATGACTATACAACTCTATTTGGCGGCGGCCAATGACTCTTACTGACCCAGGTTCGCAGATTCGGGATTTGTCGTTGCGATCAACGTCAGTACACATTGTCAGTTCAGCTTCATCCTTGCGTGAGTTGAGCAGCTGAAGAATTTGTGTCGCATCCTCAATAGCATTTTTTCCACGCTTGATAGTGCCACTGATTGGGCAAGTTTCAACACGCTTACCTTCGACGCGTACAAACATTTCTGGAGATGCACCAATCAAATATTCTCCACCCAGATTGCAGATAAATCCATAGGGGCTAGGATTTATTTGCTGTAACTTTCGGAAAAGTTCTGCTGGGGACTTTTGGCAGCCTTGAAAGAAGTTTTGACTAGGAACTACTTCAAATAAATCACCTCGACGGAAATAATCAAGTGCTTTCTCAACTTGAAGAGCATACTCGTCAGGTTCATGATCGCAGGGTTGAGTGGGGGTGTGGGATTTCCCTTTGTAATCAATGATTTCACCACTTTTTGGCAAACCTCTAGTACTACCATGCTTAGTCTCAAATTCATACTGCACTCTGAATGCACGTTGCTGGTAGTAGTCAACAATTAACAGTTCATCAGGTAGATATAACAACATATCCCGCTGATCAGCAGAACGTTCAAGCTGCTTTGGCATTGGTTCAAATTGGAAAACCAAATCGTAGCCAAATGCACCATACAGCCCTAAATGTTGATCTTCTGGACTCTCAAAAGCAGATAAGATTTCCCGAACGATGTTGAAGACAGATGGTTGTTTGCTGCGCTCTTCTTCGGAAAATAAATGTTCTGTTGGTCGAATTAATCCAGACAAGTGCTTCGTTTCCCAATTAACTATCTGGAGTTGCGATCGCCCAAACAAACGCTCTGCTAAATACTGCAATAGTACTACACCGCGATCGTTATGAGCTGTGAGTGTAAAAAAATTGTCAGTAGTAACGAGTTCTAAGGGTGGATTAACAAAACCTATGGCCCATCTTTTATATCTTCCAGGATATTCGTAACTACTAGAAAATAAACCTCCACGTTGAGAATCAATACGCGATAAGACTTCATCAATCGCAGCTTCAATCAGTGTCTCAGTGATGGAGCGAGATATGCACACTCCACCTTTAGTTGTGTAGCAATGAGTATCAAACATTGGGGAATTTTCTCAAACTATTTAAAGAACACCATTCCAGAAATGCTTTGACTACAAACTTGTTTGCCTAGTTGATACATCGCATGAATTTTGCACTGTAAAATAACGAACCACAAAGTACCCAAAATTCGCAAATAACGAGGAAAAACAAGCTGAAAAGTTAATTTTTCTAGCAAAACTAATGCGATAAACTACTAGTCATCTATCCATGACTAAATAGCTTTTCTGTTCGCTCTCTAATCGCTAACATACTTACTGGTATATCGTGGCTCAAAACGTGTTCCACTAATGCTCCTGGTAAGATTGGCTTTGGCCAAATCAAGAAGTTATATGAAAGCTCCACTCCATCTTGATCGAGCGATAAATTCCAAGGTTTTAACTGCCAGTAACCAGAGAAGTTCTTAAAGTCTCCCTCAACTTGTTGATAATGAATTTTAGAGGGAAAGTTTTCTTCGATATCTACAACTAATTTGGTTGATATCTTCATCCCCATGAAACTTTTAGTGCGGACTTGTTCTACACGAATACCTCCAGTTGGATGAGCCAAGCGTCTACTTTGTGTAAAATTGGGCATGAACTCAGTAAAAGCTTCATAGTCTGTGAGAACCTGCCAAATTTGTTCTAATGAATAGGGAATTTGAATTTTTGCAAAAACACGCCGTTGTCGGTTCTCTAACTTTTGAATTTTGATGTCTACAGCTTGTAGAGCAATCAAGCCAGTATTAGTGACAGATTCTAAGTTTGTTAATTCTGGTTTTGCAGGGTCATTTTCCTTGCTCATTTGTACCTCTTGTGCATGGAAGTTAAACAGGGTTTTAAAACTAGTTGTGAGAAGTCATGACAGTGATGGTACTATTACAAAGTTGTTTTGCAGATTGATAGTTTGGTGAAAGGGAAGATACTGTCGATATGGCAAATTTTGGCTCCCAACGATTAACAGCTTGACCAATCACAGCCATCTCTTGCATTAACTTTTCATATTGATCTGGTGTTAGAGATTGAGGACCATCAGAAAGAGCTTTCGATGGGTTAGGGTGAACCTCAATCATTAAAGCATCTGCACCGGCTGCGATCGCAGCTAATGCCATCGCTGGTACATATTCTGATCTACCAGTACCGTGGCTAGGGTCAATCATAATCGGTAAGTGAGTTAGCGATCGCAACACAGGTATAGCACTTAAATCAAGCGTATTCCTGGCATACTGCCGATCAAAGCTACGAATTCCTCGTTCGCACAAAATCACATTCGGATTGCCTGCTGCCAAAATGTATTCAGCTGCCATCAACCACTCTTCAATCGTGGCAGACATACCTCGCTTGAGTAAAATAGGTTTGTTTATATTACCTACTTTCTTTAACAACGAGAAATTATGCATATTGCGAGCGCCGATTTGGACAATATCAGCAATCTGAGCCACTTTCTCAAGATCAGCTGTGTCCATGACTTCTGTCACGATTCCCAAACCTGTTTCTTGGCGAGCGGTTGCTAACAAATTTAAAGCACTCTCACCATATCCTTGAAAAGCATAAGGAGACGTACGCGGTTTATATGCTCCTCCCCGCAAAAACTTAGCTCCAGCAGCTTTAACTTGCCTAGCTGTTTGTACAATCATTTCTTCGTTCTCTACTGAGCAAGGCCCAGCTATTGTAACTATAGAATGATTTTCGCTAAAACTAACTGCTCCATTCAGTGTGGATACTAATACTTCAGTAGGTTCTCCATAGCGAAATTCTCGACTAACCCGTTTAAAGGGCTGTTTCACCCGCAATACTTCCTCAATAAAAGGACTGAGTTGTTGAATGTATTGAGGATTGATATCTGCCGTATCACCGATTAACGCAATTATAATTTTGTGGTTGCCTACAGTTTTTTCTGGTTTAATCTTCCATCTTTGTAATTCTTGGCTAATTTGTTGAACTTCTAGCTCAGGAGTTCCTATTTTCATCACTATAATCATTGGCTTAAGCCTTCATTTACTAGACTGCTGCTCATTTTAATTGATTGAATATTTACTTGATAGTAATTATGGATCTTCAGTACTTAGTATGCTAAATTAATCTGCTAAAAATCTGAAAACATTGCTGAACAACAAAAGCAAGCATTGTTTTTAACATTTTAGGACATTCTTGGGACTTAAGCATTCTAAACTTGATTTTAAAGTCTAGTTTTGATGTTTAACTAATAATTTGGCATAACAGGTACTGAAGAACCGTAATTATTCTAGACAGACATCTCTACAATCATATTTGCTTCAACAAGCTTTTCAATTATTTTTTGATGTTTACGTTCCATTTTTAGAGCTTCTAAATATGGCATACAAGTGAAAGAAACATTGTAGTAAAGAGATGCATACTCTGGATTACTTTCGTGTATTTTTCTCTCAATCTTATTAAGTTCTAAAAATTTGGGGTCTCCTACCATTTTTCTTAAAACAGTAAAGTGTTCTACGCAAAGATCAGCGAGAGCATCCATATTTGGTTTACGCATAATCTCATATTCCCGAAAAATTGATTGCCAGTCTCCTAAATGTTGCTGAATGCAATTAGTAAGTAACTGACAATCTTCAAATCCGGCATTAGCTCCTTGACCGTATGAAGGAAAAATAGCATGGCAAGAATCACCAACTAGTATTACTTTATCTTGATAGCTCCAAGGAAAACATTTAATAGTAATCATTGCTTCCACTGGCTTATCAATGTAATTTACTAAGTTAGGTTCTACTAGCGACCATATATCAGGAAAATACTTTTTGAAAAGATGGCGCAAATAATCGGGAGATGCAGAAGACTTATGAGAAATTTCACCTTCATAAGGCAAGTGTAATGATAAGGTAAAACTTTTATCTAGATTGGGAAACCCGATAAGCATGTAATCATCTCGTGGCCAGATATGTATGGCATTTTTATCTAATGCCCAATCGCCATTACTGGAGGGAGGAATGATAATTTCTTTATATCCCTGCTCAAAATATTCTTGGGAATAATTAAAACGTTTCAATCGCTGCATCTTGTGCCTAACAGAAGAATAAGCTCCATCAGCAGCAAAAATCCTATCCGCATGAACTTGATTGATTTCTCCTGTTTTTGAATTTTGGAATTTTAAGGTAGCGGTTGGTAAATCAATGTCACTACATTTTTGGTTGAAATGAAATTCAACGTTTTTATGCTGTTGGGCAAAACAGAGAAGCGCCTTACTTAAGTCTTCGCGTCCGATGGAATAAATAGCTTCTTTATTGTTACCGTAAGGCTGATAATTTAGCTCACCATTTTGGGCATGAATAATTCTGCCATAGACAGGAATGCAAAGTCTGCGTATCATGTCACCTGCACCAACAGCATCTAGTGCGTGGAAACCCCGCTCAGACAAGGTTATGTTGATAGATCGATCTGATTGCAGATTAACTTGGCGTGGATCTGAATTTCGTTCATATACACTAACTTTAAAGCCAGCGCGTGCTAAATATACAGAGAGCAGAGAACCTACAAGCCCTGCTCCAACGATAATGATGTTTTCTTCCATTTCTACCTCTTCTATTCAAACCAGTCCTTGTTCAGCTTTATGTTTTATACTAGGAAGAATCTTTTTCAAGAAAGTTCACAAGTTGGGCTTAAACCGAGAGTATTGATAACTCTGTCAATGTTGTTGATAAATCATTATCTGCTTTAATAGGTTCAAGCTGGGCTGTGAACTGACGCAACAATTTAGGCGCGTAGTTCAGTTGATATCCAGGAATTTGATCGCGCCGTGCAGCAGTTTTACCAAATATTTCAGCCACATAGTCTAAATGACTTTGCGTGTATACCCTTCTAGGAAGTGCCAGACGAACTAATTCCAATTTTGGATACACCGTTTTGTTGGTATCTGGATCAAGATGGCCGAAAGTCAGTGAGCCTATTTCTACTGTCCGTATTCCACCTTCTAAATAGAGTTCTACTGTTAGGGCTTGAGCAGGAAATTGTTCTTGAGGAATATGAGACAATAACAATCCAGCATCCACGTATACTGCATGTGCACCTGGCGGCTCAATGATGGGAATCCCTAATTCTCGTAGACGCGCTGCTAGATAAGCTGTTTGTCCCAAACGATAGGCCAGATATTCTTCTTGAAGTACTTCACGCAACCCAATGGCCATAGCATCTAAATCCCGGCCAGCTAACCCGCCATAGGTGGGGAATCCCTCACGCAGAATTAATTCATTACGTGCTTCTTCAAATAGCGCTTCATCTCTCATGGTTATAAAGCCACCAATATTGACAATGCCATCCTTTTTGGCACTCATGGTAATGCCATCGGCTAGAGCAAACATTTCTTGGCTAATTTCCAGAGGAGTTTTATCTGCATAACCAGGCTCTCGTAGCTTAATAAAATAAGCATTTTCTGCAAAGCGACAAGCATCAATGAAAAACGGTATATCAAACTCTTTATAAGTTTGGGAAACTGTTCGTAGGTTTTCTAGAGAAACGGGTTGACCACCCCCAGCGTTATTCGTGACTGTGATCATACCAAAGGGAATTTTGTCTGCTCCTACTCTATTGATAAAGTCACGCAGCTTTTTAATATCCATATTCCCTTTAAAGGGGTGATATGAACCAGTATGATGAGCCTCTTCAATAACTAAGTTAGTAGGAAGCCCCCCACGAGCGCGGATATTAGCATAAGTAGTATCAAAGTGCATGTTAGAAGGAACATACTGACCTGGTTTAACCAAACAAGCGCTCAAAATGTTTTCTGCTGCTCGACCTTGGTGAGTAGGTAAAAAGTAGGGAAAGCCAAATATGTCTTGAATGACTTCTGCTAATCGATAATACGAACGAGCGCCAGCATAAGCTTCATCACCTTCAAGCATTGCTGCCCACTGTGCTTGACTCATTGCACTAGTGCCAGAGTCTGTAAACAAATCAATGAATATTTCCTCTGAACGCAGACCAAATAGATTGTAATTAGCTCGGCGTATAGCTGCCTCACGGGTATTACGATCAAGTAGTTTGATTGGCTCAACCATCTTGATCCGAAATGGTTCTGGGGGATGAAGGGTCATAACTTACCTCTAAATATTGTTTGTTGTTTTTTGATTGTGATTTGCGATCGCTCTTAGGCTTTCAATTAAATGCATGGCGCAGGGTTGAGGAATATCGCGTATTTGTTATATTTATTACCTACAACCTTTAAATCAGACTTAGTTTGTTGAACTCAAGTCTAGAATCGCGGCTTGATGATAACTTGAAAACTCTCCGGCATTAAAATAGCTCCTGCTGTACCTTCAAAATTCAATTTTTCTCCTGGAACTTTTTCAAAGGTGCATTTCTGCATTAGACTAGCGATGAAAGTGAATAGCTCAAGCCGTCCTAAATACTCTCCGAAACAGCGACGTTTTCCAATTCCAAATGGGTAATATTTATCTAGCAAATCTTCTCTAACTTCTCCTGTGTCAGTGAGAAATCGATATGGGTTGAATTTTTCAGGCTCATGCCAAAAACGTTCATCACGGGTCAAGCTATAAAGATTAATGAACACAGGCGTATCTTTGGGAATGAAGTGACCATTGATAGTGGTATCAATTGTAGTAGCGCTTGGGAGAGCCAGAGGGAAGGAATGAGCATGTCGTAGCATCTCATGAATACAGGCTTCTGTAAATGGCAATTTTTTGCGATCGGCCATGCATACTTGTCGCTCTCTACCCACGACTGTATCTAGTTCTTGGTGGACTTTTGTCTGAATATCTGGGTCAGCAATCATATATAACATCGCCCAACGAATTAGTGGTGCAATGGGCAGTAATCCTGTACCCATCATTTCTTGCGGTGTTCCTTCCACAATCACCTTTTCGGTAAGTCCCAAGGTTTGCTTATCGAACTCGTCTAACTCATTAGTGGCTTTAATGAGCGCATCTACCATACCTCTGAGGTTTTCGGGATCGTATGAGTCTCGATACTCTCTCAACTTTTTTAAAATCAATTTTTCTAGATGATTCAAGGCGTTATACCATTTAGTTAACCCTTGTCCAAAATTTTCAAAAAATATACGGGTCTGTGGTACAAAATCAGCTAATAAAGTCCCTGCCGTATTTTGAGGAAAATCCTTAGCAAATTTGACAAAGCCAATAAAATCTTGATCGTCACGGTTACATCTTTCTCCAAACAAAATCTGGAGCATAACATTTGCAACAGACAGATTTACCTCTATTTCCGGATCGAAAGGTTGACCTTGATAGCTCAGGAGAATATTTACTAATTCGCCTGCTTCTTCCATCACTTGCTGTTCAATGGAGCTTATTTTACTGGTAACAAATTTATGCAGAGCATTAGTAGTAATTTCCCGATGCCTTTTCCATAGCAAACCATAATCCCTACCACCAATAGCCCTACCTCTAACTGCATTTTTGAGAGTATAAAAGTTTGGTCTACCAGCAAAATCTCCTTGTTGTTTTAGTAAAGCTTCTTTAATTGTCTCAAGTCCATTGAGTACAACAATAGTTTGAGAAAAAATACGTATTTGAAAGACATTGCCGTACTGTTTGGCTAGGTTAGTAAATGTTTGATATGGGTATTTACCCATGATTGGCAGGTTCCCAATGATCGGTAAACCACGCGGGCCTGGAAGTGGAGTATTTATTGTTGTGGTAGAAGGTCTTGATTGCAATAGCATAGTAATCTCTTTTATTTGTATTGCTGTTGTCTCAATTCTCTAAAACACATTGCACATTATTTGTCCACTGTGTAGTCTCTCCGATATTGGAGAGACTTTTCTAGTCTGTCTATACAGGTTGCGGGACTTTGATATCAAAAAACTCTTTAAGTAAAGCTAATGGAATATCGTCTGCACCTGAAGAGACTAATGGTTTGATTGGTTCTGGATATGCACGGAAATCAACATGTCGTGCTTGAGGATTTCCCCAAGGGTAAACTGATTGCGGTAACATATCAGATTGCTTGAGAAGAGAGAGCATCTGATTAGCAGCTTCTTCTACTAATATTTCTCCTGCATCAACCTTATCTAATAACATTTCGTAACTATCCAAAACAGTTTGGAAAGTTTCAGAAAAGGGAGCTTTAGCCATAGGATAAGGCTCTTCTTGATCAAGCTCTATAAAAGGTGATGAACTACTACTAGCTATAGATTTTAAGCAACTACGGAACAGATAGACATCACTAAGAATGAGGTAAGCTAACCAAAGTTGAGTCATTGCATTCCATAGTGGAAAGTGCGACATTGAACGGAAAGTGTTATAGAGTATCTGGTCGTTGTGATCAATTTTTGTTGCTAGCAATTTTTCTACATGGGTAAAGCGCTCAACGCTGAAGTCATCATCTTTTAACGCCTCTAATAATCGACCTGCTAGAGAATGAACAGTTTCAAAGGTGCTGATAAAACCTCTTGAGTATAGAGGATCAATAAAACCATAAGAATGACTCAACAGAGCGTAACGATGTCCTACTGCATGTGTAGATGAGTATTGAATCCTATCAGTACTGACCCATTTACGTACTGGTTTCAGTTCTTTAAGATGTTTAGCAATGCTTGGGAACTGCTCGATAATACTGTAGAATTCTTGTTCTGGGTCTATGTCTTTTTTCGGATATTTGTATCCATTGAGCATTAAGCCAACACTGCACAGAGAGCTTTCTGAAAGACTATGGTTGTCAAAGGGAATGACCCATATCCAGCCCCCATCAAAGACATGATGTAATGTTCCTTCCTGCCATTTGCAACTTTGTCCTGGCAAGTCTTCTTGTGGTATACAATCATCATAGGCTGGTAAATTAGCTACATGGGTAAAGATACCGCGAGTGTTGGTTCTTAAACGAGTTGGGTTTTCGCGGAGATTGAATTTTTCAGCAACTAGAGAACGGAAACCTGAGCCATCGACTAAAAAGCGAGCAGAATATTCTTCTCCATCTTTGATACGTACTTGTACGCCATCTTCTTGAAAGTCAATATCCTGTACTTCAGTCAAGTCATGATATTCAACGCCATAATTGATAGCTACTTTCAACATGTAATGGTCAACATCTGGGCGGAAGAGGTGGCTTTCAGATATCAAAGACGAAGATGGCGAAATCAGTTGATGTGCTTCATCTGGATTTTGTTTCTCGCCTTCTTTATGGTAAACAAACCCAAGTAAACGTTTTACACCACAACCGGATGATACGTATTGCTGAATTGTTTCAACTTGAGTTAAATTCTTAAGTTCTGGTATACCAAAACGTTCTGCAACAATCCACATCCACAATGCACTTTCAGGCAACATGGCTTCACCAATTGCAAACCGAGGATGAGTACCTTTTTCGAGTAGCAATACGCTAAAACCATTTTTAGCCAAAATACTAGCCAAGGTTGTGCCGGCAATTCCTGCTCCAAGAATGATGGTGTCAAAATGTTTGTTTGTTTTCATGATCTCTTGAGTTTTCAATTGATTAGATTTGTTGCGGATTGATGTATTTGAATAAGAACGTAAATCCTGTTTTTGTGATGGCGATCGCTTGCAATTAAAAAGCAAAGCATCAAAAGTTATGCAGCAACTGTTTACGTCTTCAAGTGTGTTGTTCTAGAAGAAATTCAAGTGTTTTCTTTTCACAATCCAAGTTTATAGTGTCTTAAAGGACAGTTGCAATCATCATTTTTTTGATTGACTGAACAATTCTTTTGATTTTATTAAACATAATATATTAATTAGAAATATTAAATTTTTTAGTTTTATAATTAAAAAACATAAATTTATGTCTATGCTTTTAAAGCAAAAAATGGCTGAATCTAAACATTACAGCCATTGTAAAAATTTAATTTCATACATTGCAATTCATAAAATATGGGTTATGCTTATAAACCTCTCCTGCTTAGATTGCCTGAAATTTATAATGCAATAACCATTCTTTTGATTGAGATATTAATTGTTTAGCACTAATTGCTTTTGGACTAAGATAACGGCGGCATATCGTTCTCCAAACATGAGGAGTTTTGCCATTTATCTGACGAAATTGACGACAGAAACTAGCTGTATTTTGATAACCCAAGCTTAGAGAGATTTCATTTAAGTTTTGGTCTGTTTCTAATAGCAAAAGGTATGCCTCTGCCATCCGTCGATGAGTAATCCATCGGTAAAGACTTTTACCAGTTTGTAGCCGTACCAAGTTAGTCAGATAAGCTGGAGAGTAACCAACTGCCTGTGCTACATTGTCAAGGGTAATTGGTTGATTATAATTTGCTTCAATAAAGTCAAAGACTTCTTTGAGCAAGAGAGCAGATTGATAATTTGACTGCTGAGTTGTCGTGTTAGCAGTATTAATAGGTAATGGCTCTAGAACTTGTTGAGCGTAAGCCTCAAAATCCTGTTTCAGGAGAGTCTGTTTTTCGAGTTTAGTAGCAATTAATGCCAATAATTTTCTTAATGTACAGGGCTGAGATTGAGAATAATTCACTTCTAGATCAATACCTTTGCGAGTTTCAACCTGAGCTACCTTAGTAGTGAAAAAAATAAAGGGGATAGTCGCTTTGAGGATATCTTGATAAAGCGTAGTTAGGACATGGAAATCATCAAGTTCTGCGATCATGATTTTAGAAGTTATTTAAAGTTACTTTTTTGTGAATAATCTTCAACTATGAGACATTTCAATATTTGACATCTGCGTTGAGTTATTTACTAGTTTGCCGTCTTCCATTTGGACAATGCGATCTGCAACATCCAAAATTCGATTGTCGTGGGTAACAATGAGGATAGTACAGCTTTGTTCCTTTGCTAGCTGCTGCATCAGGTTAACGACATCTCGACCAGATTTACTATCGAGAGCAGCAGTCGGTTCGTCAGCTAGAACAATTTTAGGATGGCTTACCAAAGCACGAGCGATCGCTACTCGCTGCTTTTGCCCACCTGAAAGATCATCAGGATAGTAATTTATCCGATGCCCTAATCCCACCTGCTCCAGCATTTGTGCTGCTCGCTGTTGCATTCGTTTTGAAGAAATATTTTTGTGCAATTCTAAGCCCATTTTGACGTTCTGGAGTGCCGTTAGACTACCATGCAGATTGTGAGCTTGGAAAATATAGCCGTTGTTGCGTCGCACTTGTACCAATTCTGCTGAACTGGCATGACACAATTCTTTTCCTAAAACATGTAGACTTCCTGACTGAGCAGAGCGCAATCCACCAGCTAAGGTGAGCAGTGTAGTTTTACCAGAACCGGAAGGCCCGGTCATAATCACAATTTCGCCCGCATGAATTTTTAAATTGATGTCGAATAAGACTTGTTTGCGGAGTTGACCTTGACCAAAGAAGTGATCGAGATTGTGGATGGAAATGACTGGCTTGTTAAACATGGTGTATACCTAAAACATGTCAGCTGGGTCAGCAGATTGAAGTTTACGGGTGGCGATCGCTCCTGAAATAGTACACATGACTAATGTTAGTAACAGCACAAATACTCCTCTTAACAACGGCATAGACAATGGCAAGTTAGTAGCATTACGAACCAAATGATAAAGCCCTATGGCAATTGACGCACCAGGTATAAATCCTAATACTGCCAGAATCAACGCCTCTTCAAATACGACTCCCAACAAGTAAAAAGTACGATAACCCATTGCTTTAAATGTTGCATATTCCTTAATGTGGGCATTTACATCAGTGGAGAGAACCTGATAAACAATCACAATACCAACTACAAACCCGACTACAGTACCAAGTCCAAAGATAAAACCAATCGGTCTATTTTTGGCTTCATAATCCTTTGCAGAGTTAATAAATTCTTCAAGTGTTAGCACTTGAACATCTTCAGGCAAGTAAGCTTTTAATGCAGCTGTAACTTGTACTGGATCATCACCTGGCTTGAACTGAATCAATCCCAAACTAACCGCCCCAGCCTGCCGTTGAGGAAATAACCGTAAAAAGCTCTGATCGCTGGTAATCAAAGTGCCATCGGTAGAGAAGGAAGCGCCAACTTGAAACAATCCACCAATAGTAACAGTACGTCGCTCAATTTCAGTCCTGACAGTTTTACCCTGTTCAATTTTGGCAATAATCTCTTTGTAGTCTCCTCTAGATGTTCGGTCAAATAAAACCATATCTGACAACTTGATACTTTTTAAATTCTGGTTAACCTCTGGCAAATCAACAGTAATACGCTCTGGATTCATACCTACTACCAGCATAGAGGTCTTGCGCTGGGTTTGGGGATTCTTCCAATCTATGAAGTTGATATACAAAGGCTGGGTTGATTTCACTCCAGGCACATCCATTGCTTGATAGAGCCGCCGCCGGGGAATAGTTCCTATATTTGCTAAGTCGCGCGCTTGGGGACTGATTAGTACAGCGTCAGCCTTTAATTTGCGGTGGAGCAAAACGCTGGTATCAAACAGCGCATTCATAAAACCGAGTTGCATGAACATTAGTATATCTGCAAAAGCAATGCCGGACAGTGCTACCAACAGACGGCTTTTTTCATGACTAAGTTGTAACCATCCTAGAGGTGTTCGCTGCTGTAATTGTTGGATTAAACCTTTCATATTTCAATCACCACCGTCACTTGAAGATTTGTTAGCTGTGCTACTTTCTTACTTGATGCTGGATCGAGACGCACCCAAACCTCAATCACACGAGCATCAGTGTTGGCGGCTGGGTCGGCATGAATCACGTTTTGCCGAACTACGCTTAAGCCAATCCGCTCTACCGTCCCTTGCAGTTGTTCTGGTAGAGAATCACTCATCGCTTTGGCTCGTTGACTTGCATGAACTTTGCTGATATCACTTTGGTAAACCTCAGCAACCGCATACATCTGTCCTGTTTTGCCGAACTCTATAATTCCTTTATCAGAGACCCGTTCACTCGGATAAGTGTTAATTTTAAGTACTCTTCCTGTCTGTAGCGCTTTTACGTAAGCCTGTTCTAAATCTGCCTGGGCTTTTTGAACTACAACCTTAGCACTACTTACTTTTGCGGCTGCAACCTCGACATCTACTGGACGTACTTCAGCAATTTGCTTCAGCGTGGCTTTGGCTTCATTGAGTTGTTGTTTTTGTCCTGATTGGATGCGCTTTAAATTTGCTCTGGCTTCCTGCAATTGCTCTTGAGCAGTTTCAAAATTAAGACGTTTGCTATCCTTAAGTGATGCAGAGATAGCTCCTTCCTGATTGAGCACCTGATAGCGCTGGTTTTCGACCTGAGCATTCCTGAATTCAGCTTCCAGCCGAGCCACCGTAGCAGTTTGGGCTTCTATGTTATTGTGGCGCTCGATTTCCAGACGAGCGATTTGTGCGCGCTGTGCCTCAATTTCTCCAACTTTTGCCCCTGCTTTAATGCTAGCAAGTTCGGCTTGCGCTATTCGTATTTGCTGTTGGGCTTCTGCTAAAGCAGCTTGAAGGCGAGCGCGGCTATCCAAAATGGCAATCACTTGACCTGCTTTTACCGAATCACCTTCTTTGACAAGTAATTGTTCAACTCGGCTACCTTCGGATGAAGTAGGAGCAGAAACTTGAATGACCTCACCGCCAGGATCTAAACGCCCCAAAGCAGTTACTGTCTTAACTTCGGGTATATTGTTGACTTTTACTGTTTGAGTAACACCAACTTGAGATGACTGAAACCGCCAGAGCATATAGGTTGTAACTCCGCCAACTAAAAAAGTTGTAGCGATTGTCAGAATGGTCAATTGGTGAACCGGAGGTTTTGTAACAGAGGATTTTTTGACTATTGTATCTTTCACCATAAAGCATTCTTTGATTTGAGTTGGGAGTAATCTCAAGTCTGTTTCAATATGGAGTAACAGGCTTTTAGAAGTTAAGTTTTGTTAATTTAGCTTGTTACTACTGGTAGTCTCCAGTAATGCCTAAATGAATATTAATTAACTGCACTCGATATGGCTAATAGAGTAATGCGATCGCCGTAAGATAAAACTTGAGTGTGTTGTGGAAAACTGTCTTAATCATGGTTTGAATAAATTGAGGTCTGTAATATTGAGTTTTCCAATTTTGAATAATTTTGTCCAATTAAAATCAGAAAGTTAAGGCGAAACTTAATTAGTTGCTGCTTTCGATAACAAAGGGTTAGGGACTAATGGCGCTAAGTTAAGGCGAAACCTGGTCAGGGCAGGGCGTAGGGTGTAGACTGTAGTGGTATAGTGCATTAATGTTGAGTGTGTACTAGAGGATTTTATTTTGCTTAATTCCCCACACCCTACTCCCAAAGCCAGTAAGATCATGGATTTACGCTTATCTTAATGCCATTCAGGACTAGGAGGAAGAAAGCGCATATTCTAACCCATCTCTGCTACATCCAATAATTTAAAAGCAATCGCTAGTTCTGCCGAAGACACCTTTGATCCAGAAAATCCTGCTACAGCAACGATTACGGTTACTGCTGCTGAAGTTCCAGAGTTGACAGAGGAAAAACAGCGCGATCTTCTTTACCTAGAGCGCCGTGTGGAACGGGCGTTTTTTGAGGCAGGGAAAGCGCTGACAGAATTGAGGGACAGGCGGCTTTATCGCTCCATGCATAAAACATTTGAGGAATACTGCCGCGATCGCTTTGGGCATAGTCGGCAACAATCAAATTATTTGATTGCCGCAGCTGGTGTTTACGAAAATTTGACAACCATTGGTTGTCAAAATGTGGCAAATGAGTATGCTGACATTTTTATTCACCGGCTATTCTCCTGTCGATCGCGCCCAAAAAGCACTGCTATGGGCATTGGCGTTAATAGGTGCTTTACTGATCCCTTTAACTGTGAGCTTTACCCGATTAGTTAGACAAGCAGAACTCGAAACCCATTTGAGAAAGGCACTCCTGAACCGAACTGTAACTTTTCAACGTTTGGAACTACTAAAAACTGATACTAATTGGCTGAGTAATCCGCCTCAAGTTCGCTTGAGCGTTAGCGCACAATCACCTGTAACATCAAAGCAAGTAAGTCTTTTAGAAGCGTTTCTTGAAAAAGAAATTGGGCAACGTTTTTCCCTGATTTTTGAAGTTAGTCAAGTGAAAGAAGTCAGAGGAGAAAAATCAGATTCTCCTCACAAATAAAATATCTAAAATCCTATTATCTTGCCCTAAGATAAATGGTTCTTCCGTACCTGTTATGCCAAATTATTAGTTAAACATCAAAACTTGCTTGAAAAATATAGGTAAAAAACCCAAAACCCAACCAACTGCCTAAAATGTTATTAAATAATTCTTATTTTTTGGTGTAGCGAGGGTTTCATGTTTATTACGAAGGAGATTTAGCATAATATGTCAAATAAATTTTTCATCCTATTTATAGATAGGAAAAACTAACTAAAGGTGGAGTTAGATATCAGGATATTTTTATAACCTTATTAAGGTTGACTAATTAAGCAAGTAAGATCATGAATGCAGATATATCCGCACTCTGGGACAGAGTTCAGGGAATGATTAACGGATTCATTGTCCTACTGCCGAATATCGTGCTGGCATTGATTGTCTTTGCAATCTTCTTCGCGGTGGCTAGAGCGATTAAGAGAGTAGTTAAACGATTGACTCGCGATCGCCACCAAGCTCGGAATCTAGGACTAGTACTGGGACGATTGGCGCAAGGTACAATACTGTTAATCGGGCTATTTGTGGCAGAAATGTTGAATACTGATACAAAACTTTACATAGATAGTTACACTAACTCTAA
>NZ_JABXKN010000075.1:0-23731 GCF_017115065.1 Nostoc sp. JL23 | reverse complement strand
TTGCAACACCTTTAACACGCTCAAACGGTCTTTGTTTCGTGTCGTCTGATAAATTGTATATAAAGGGTTACAAATTACATTCGTTGTATGGTTGACTCCAGCAACACGCGCACCTGTTTGGTCAAAATGCTGCCAGGGACTACTTGCTAGACCCTGGGAACATACTTCTTGATACTCTGCAACAAAAACTTCTTGATTTTTGATTAACAAATTCGATAGATATCCCGCACTCATCGAAATACCAATATCTGATAAAAATTCTAAAAGCTTACCTTGAGTCATATTGCCGCCATAATACAGGCTCATTACTAAGGCTTTTATTCCCGGACCGAATTCTCCGTCGTAACCAAATGGTAGGGGTGCTAAATAAGTTTTTCCTGTTTGCGGTGAGTAGTATTTTTGTTTGCGGAATAATACATTGTCTGTTTTGAGTAGAATGTCTTGGATTATTACTTCTTCTCTTCGAGACGCTCCGCGAACATAACCCTTAAATTCTGCATCTGGGGGTAGTTTTTCTTTGGGGTAAGTAACTATCTGTTCTCGATCTACTTTTATAGTCTCGTTTTTACTTCTTTTATGATGTCTGGCAGGAGTTTTTCGCTCTTTTTCTGATGAGTGGTCGTTTTTAAACCCTTTCTTCTTATTGGCTTTGATGTCTGGTTTACCTTCTTCGCCCTTGAGACGGTTGTTTTCGTCCCGCAGTTTCTGGTTTTCTGACTGTAGCTTTTTGATTTCTACTTGTTGCTGCTCTATCAAGTTGAGTAATATTTCTACTGTCCGACGCATTGATTCATCTGCAATCTCTTTGGTGTCTATGGTTTGCAGCACTTCAGATACTAATTTCTCAGCAGATGGTTTTTGCGTCATGTGTCATATTTTATAACGCCGTATGTACCAATCTACATTCCGATTTTTTCTTTCTACCCCGATTTACCGAGCAGATACCTAATTTAGATGATTTAGACTCGGCGATTATTGCTTATAAACAGCGTTTTGATATTGAAGAGATGTTTAGAGATTTTAAAAGCGGTGGTTATAACTTAGAAGATACTAATGTATCAGGTCAACGGCTAATTTCTCTAATATTATTAATCTCACTTGCCTATACAGCTGCAACTATATCTGGTCAAAGAATTAAACGCATGGGTCTTCAAAAATATGTTGGACGAATTAAAGAATCTAAGCGGATTGTTCGACGACATAGTAGTTTTTATATTGGGTTATATGGCCATAATTGGGTCAATTTCACAGAAAGTTCCTATGAGTTAGTCACCGAATTATTGAGATTAAGTCCTAATAAGCGTAAGTACTACCAACAAGGACAGAGAGCTATGAGGCTTATTCTATCTGCATCCTAGCCCTTTTTGTCCCTCCGTAAGATACTGTTTAGTTGCTGGTTGGTAAAACACGTTTGACTTGTGAGGCACATCTTCTTACCAATTGTGCCAATACAAACAACGCATATAGAATTTTTAGGTAGTACCTTGAGTTTTTGATATTCATATCCTGCATCAGATAATGTGATTTCAGTATCAAAAATATATCTTTGATTTTCCGTAATATCAGAAGGTTTTATAAAAAGATACTTACCCCCAAAATATTGTTGATTAACTGTTGGTGGTGTTGTGCCTGTGATAATTTTTCCTAAATCTTTGATTTTGATTGTCTGAGTTAATTGTGTTTTTTTCATAAATATTTAAATATTTTATTTTTAATTAATCTCTTCATTACTAGGTTGCTTTGAAGAAAGGTAGTTTTGTAGGATGTGTTATGCCGAAGGCTAACGCACCATCATAAATTTTCGGTGCGTTCAAACTAAAGTTTATAATGCACCCTACCAGAACTCAAACTCGAAAATTTATTCCTCATCTTCAAACAAAGACTCCAAATCTCGATTACCACTCACCACACGCAAAATTTCCACCCCATCATCAAGAACTTGATAAAGAATTACATATCCATCTAGGGGTAAACCACGCAATGAAGCTTTAATATGAGCATAACTACGTCCCATGCTGGGGAAGTTGGCTAAATTTTGGCACTTTTTATTAAATTCTCTAAATAACTTTTCTCCTGCTTCCAAATTTCTTGCGAGAAAGTAATCAGCAATTTCGTTTAAATCTCGACTTGCAGATGGTGCGATAATGTAATTACTCATTCCTGACCCTCACGCGCTTTTTGGAATCTGTCGAGTATTTGCATTACTACAGTCTCACCATCTAAACCTTCCCCACGCTCAAGTTCTGCAATTGCAACATCAACTTTTTGCCGAGTTTCTTCTACCCATTCCTGATACTCCTTATCTGATTCTTCCAGCAATTTCAATGCTTTACTAATCACTTCCTCAGCATTTGCATATCTACCTGTAGCAAGTTGCGCTTGAATAAATTGCTCGATTTCTGGTTTAAGTGTGATATTCATAACTATTACCTCAGCTAAAAGAATGGATGCATTAACTTTGTTCTAACAACTTCGCCACATTCTCTGCAATTCTCTCCTCTAATTCCCTCGCTTCCAGATTCAAAACTTCCAATTCTTCATTCAACTCTTCCAACTTCTCAGCAAAAACAAAATCATCCACTACCCGTTCCGCAACACCCACATAACGTCCAGGGTTTAAACTCCATCCCTGCGCTGCGATTTCTTCCAAAGTTGCTACCTTACAAAGTCCAGGTACATCAATATATTGCCCTTGGGGGAATTTCTCCGCCAGCAATCCTTGACTACCATTGGTTATCTCTACTGCTTCACCCCTGTACAACCTGACAATATTCGCTAAAAATTCAATCTGTTCTCCACTAAACTCTCTATGTGCGCGGTCAATTTGACGGTAAATGTGCCTAGCATCCAGAAATAATACCTTATCTCTGCGGATAGTATCTGCTTTCCCCTTATCCAAAAACCACAGGGTACAGGGTAAAGTAACAGTGTAGAAAAAATTAGAACCGACAGCAATCATAACATCCACTGCATGAGATTGGATAAGTTTCTGCCGAATTTCTAATTCAGTACCTCGCGCATCACTGGCAGAATTAGCCATGACAAATCCTGCTCTACCTATTTTATTTAATGCACTCCAGAAAAAATGAATCCATAGGTAATTAGCATTATCTGCTTTAGGCATTCCAAATTTGCTAACACGCGGATCTCCCTTGATTTTTTCTTTATCCACCTTATCCACATTAAAAGGTGGATTTGCCATCACAAAGTCAAATTTATCTACTGACTCGTGAACATCTTCATAATAAGTATTGCTCTGGCGTATATCCCCTGCAAGTCCATGTACAGCTAAGTTCATCTTGCATAAGCGGACAGTTTAACCTACTTTCTCCTGCCTATAAATACTAATTTCTGTGCTGGGGTTCTTCTTGTGTCTTTCTACAAAAGATGCACTTTGAACAAACATACCACCACTTCCACAAGCAGGGTCATAAATTCGTCCATGATATGGTTCAATTACTTCTACAATCAGTTTTACTACAGAAATAGGGGTAAAGAATTCTCCCCTCTTCTGTCCCTCAGTCATCGCAAATTTACCCAGGAAGTATTCATAAATCTTCCCGAAAGCATCACCTGATAAATCTGTTCCTAATTCGACTTTGTTAAAGTTTTTCAGCAAGTCAAATAGCAGATCGTTTTCGAGGCGATTATAAGTTTTGGGCAGAATATCCTTTAATTCTTCATTCTCTGCTTCAATGGCACGCATGGCATCATTGATTGCCTTGCCAATATCTGCTCCTCCTGGTAAATTCAACAGTGTGGAGAATCTGGCAGCATCAGGCAAGTACATTACACCCTTTGCTTGGTAGTCTGCTTTGGTAATTCCTCGTCTTCTACTAACTGTATTTTTCAGTTCCTCCTCAGCATGGGTAAATTTCCAGTCAGCGTAGCGGAGGAAGATTAATCCCAGTACCGGGATGGAATACTCACTGGACTTTAGCTTGGAGTTAGCGCGTAACTCATCTGCTGCTTCCCATAAACGTTTTTCTAGATCAGTAGTGTTAGCAGGCATAGTCAGACATCAGATTACCAAATCTACTCATCATAGGATAGTTTGTGTGTTACCTACCACTCGGTGAGCTACCAAGTTGAGCAGAAATTGCGAGATGATCACACCTCGTACACAAAATGGGCGATCACCTTTTTTGATTTCAGACAGAATTATATTGTGTGCGATCGCACCAAGGAGAAATGCCAAAGAGCGATCGCGACAGTGATGCTATTGGATGCGAGTAGGGTGACTTGGAAAAGCTGAATATAGGGGGAAGTTTTAGGCAGTGCTAGACAGGAATTTTCGCAAAATCCCTACCTAGCTTTACGGATAACAACACTAATTCCCCTATTTCAAGTTAGTAATCAAAATATTACAGTACATGGGTACTAAACTAAATACTTGTAGACATATTTACACAATGGAACAAAAAATGAATTGGCAAAATACCGTCATGGAAATTATGGGGATAGCATTAATTGGTTAATCACATATGAGTTCATTAGTATTTGAGCTACAGACAGATGCGCTTAACTCTTCGGTTTCTGTGTTGAGTTTACTTCGTAAAGCTTTAGTAGTAGCAAAAAAATTGGGTATTCAAGAATTTGAGAATTGGATAGAACTAGAGCTAAATGGTTACACTGAAGTAAAATCTATACCTAACTATCGTTTTGTCCAAGCACAACTTAGGGGATTGAATCCTTTTCATGGATGGCAGCCTATTGTAGCAGACGACACCTACATTTTAGAGCTTTTCAAAGCTATATGTAATCGTCCAGTTACTCAACCAATTAGTGAGCTACTTGCCTTAATTCAAAATACAGGCAGTAATAATGGATTAAAACTTATCTTATCTCCCGAAATAGAGTCATCATTAATAATGAGTACAGGTCTAGAGGTTCCTGTAAAAATAAGCATTGGTAGTGCCAGCATACAAAGAATTGTGGATACTGTAATAGATATTATACTACGTTGGGCATTGCAATTAGAAAAAGATGGAATTATAGGAGAGGGAATAAGCTTTTCTCCACAAGAAAAAGCTATAGCATCCAATCATAGTTACCACATTTTTATTGAGAATTTCGTAGGAGATAAATCTATGTCGAATACACAAAATAATGATTTTCGTGGTGCAAATCTTGGTGGTGGTGTTGCCGGACGCGACTACACAGGAGATATTGTAAACAATAATGTAGATAAAAATTTAGCTGAAGCTGCCGCAGAAATTCAACAATTACTCGAACAATTGGACAAATCCTACCCCACTAACACTACTACTGAAAAAATGACAGCAGCATCCGAAGCTATCAGGCGCATAGAAAACAATTCTGAACTACATCGAAAAATCATTAGTGCGTTAAAAGCAGGTAGTACACAAGCTATATCACAATTGCTCAATCATCCATTAGCTACTTTTATAATCGCTGCATTTGAAGATTGGCAAAGCAACAAGGATGGTTAAATAAAAATTACTGATTTGATAATTGAGGTTTTTTTACTAGCACGTAACCTTCTCTTATAAACCCATACTTACCATACCAATTCGTCAATTCTTCTTTTATATTTTTTGATTTTAGGCAGAATTATGTTGTGTGCGATGTGCGATCGCACTAAGGAGAAATACCAGAGTATGATCTGCGATCGCAGTTTCTGTGTTAGCAACTAAATATCAAGCATTTTCAGGGGATATTGCTAGTTTTTACAACAATTTCAATACATCGCCCAGTTTTTAGGGAATAGAATTTGCGATCGCAGAACAAAAAATAGAACCGAGTCGTCCCTCTGCTGAGTTGAAGGTTGAAAACTCAGTTTCTCGTGATGAAGACAAAGCAAATAATAAAGGTGAAAGTTCCACCGCAGCTGTCCTCAGTACTGAAAAATGGTCGCAAGAGGCTATTGTTACTCGATCTAAAGTGCGGCCGGAGCGTATGCAAAAACTCAAAGTGGCGGAAAATTCTGGGCAGAATCCTGGGTTTGAGTACTTGCTTCAGTGTTGGGATGATCCGGCTTTGCAAATTGTGATTAAAAAGTTGCTGGCGAAGTTTCCCAAGTGGGGGTTTACGATAGTGGATGGTGATTTAAAGACTTGAGTTTGGACTAATTGGCATTTAGCAGCAATGAATAGAAGGCAAGAGAAAGTTACTCAACTTCTTTTAAAGGCTGAGTTAAGTTGAATCGTTGAAAAAGAAGTAGAAACTAAGCAGCAGTTAGGTCAACTTTCTTAAGCGATTTTTCGGTTTTCGGTTTTTTAGATGGGTGTTTTTTGACAGTGGGATAATGGGGGACGGGGAGATGGCTGATGCCCTTGGGCGCAACCTGGTGATTTACCGCGAGTTTTAGCAGGTTGAGCAGGAGTGCCAATGGCAGCTAAAATTTCTCCCGTTCTTGTATGCAGAAAACAGCACAACAGCATTAAGCTCCAAGGCATCAATTCCACAAATCTGGTATAGCTGACTAAGTTAGGAAACGCCTCTCGCCAACTAGGTAGTACGTGTAATGTATAAAATTCCTTAAAGGTTCGATAACCACTGCCATGAAAGGCTATAACTATTGTCATTACTTCTGATATACACATCCGTGACTTACTGCGACGTTCTCCTGTCGTTGTCGGTAGTTGTGGTATTTGCTGCCATAAGTTTTCCCACTGCTTACAAAAGTCATCTAATCTAGATTACAGAATATTTGGTAAAGAACTGGGGTAAAAATGTAAGGTAACGTGAGTTCGATGAACCTCTCCCTCCCAGCCTCCCTCTCCGAAACGGAAAGGGAGGAGAAACGAAAAATTAAGCTTTTTGCTCCCCTCTCCGCGTCGGAGAGGGGCTGGGGGAGAGGTCAAATAAGACTTGTCGAACTCACGTTAAGGTAGAGGTTTTTACCCCAATAAGGATTACTGGGGTAAAGCTAGGGTAAATTGGAAGGATAAAGGTTTGTACCCCAGTTAATTACCCTACAAAGCAATTGTGTTAATCAGAAAATACGGTGATCTGATAATTTTATACAATCCCGAAAATGCGAGCGAAAATACGAGATACAGAGATTTTCTTTGATGTGGAAGGTTCTGCATTAGTAGTGGATGGCGCGAGCATCTGCTCTAAACTTGTCGCCTTTCTAATTCACGGGGGGCCTGGTGCTGATCATACTTCCTTCAAACCAACCTTCTCGGCTTTAAGCCGAAAACTTCAACTAGTATATTTTGACCATCGCGGTCAAGGAAGGTCTGCCCGTGGGTCTAAAGAAACCTATACTCTAGACAATAATGTTGAAGATATGGAAGCGTTGCGCCAACACCTTGGTCTGGACAAAATCGTTGTGATTGGCGGTTCTTACGGTGGTATGGTGGCTCTGACTTATGCAGTCCGCTATCCTCAAAATGTCTCTCATTTGATTGTGATTGCCACCGCAGCCCATAGTGGCTTTTTAGAACGGGCTAAGGAAATCCTCGCATCAAAAGGAACTGAAGAACAAAAAGCAAGCGCTCAACGCCTTTGGGATGGGAATTTTGAAAATGAGGAACAGTTAAGACAGTATTTTCAAGTGTTGGGATCAATGTATTCGCTAAAATATAATCCCACCACCTCAGCCATTGCTTGGCAGCGGAATATTCTCTCAGTTGATGCGATTAATGTTGCTTTTGGCGGTTTCCTCCGCAACTACAATATTCTTGACCAGTTATACAAAATTACTGCACCTACTTTAGTTATTGCAGGTCGGCATGACTGGATTTGCGCCCCAGAATTTTCTGAAGAAATTGCTCAGGCAATTCCTAATGCAGATTTGAGAATTTTTGAGAATAGCAGTCATTTGATCCGCGCAGATGAGCCAGAAGCACTTTTGGATGCGATCGCGGGTTTCTTGGTTTACCAGTCGTGATGCGTAAAGCCACCTGCCTTTTGGCGGCGGGTGCGATTCGTTCACTCATCCGTGAATATTTCTATTCATTTCGAGTGAACGAATCGCACCTCCCGAATTGAATTCGGGGGATGTATGTCAATTCGTTATGTCCGTCATCAAGGGCAGCAACGATAACGTTAATCTGCCACGCTTCTGGCTTCGGCTTCGGTTGTTCTTTTACACTCACTCAAGGCAGGACAAGGAAGATAGTCAACAGCAGGAACAAGGAAAAAAGGCGATCGCTTTGTAATTTGGTGTAGATGGTTAGGCATGGTTGAAGCCAATTTGTAATGACGCTCTCTACGAGACACGAATACTCGCTAACACTCCGCTAACGTCATCAGCTACGCGCCAGCGAGTTGAGCCGATCAAATCGCCACATTCAAAGTTCAATTAGCTTGAATCCCCAAGGTTTGAGAGCGGCTAAAGCTATTTCTTCTTTTACACCCTCATAAGCCTCCCATTCCAACGGGTGTTCTTTTGGATGTCCGTCGCCGACATTCCCTGCAACTTTAATTATTGGACAATTGGCGATGCGATCGCGCTCCAACCCTCTTGGAATTGCTAGTTCGATTTTATGCCCGATAAACTTCGCTGTACTATCATTAGCTACAGATTCACGGATTAAACAAATATCACCAGCAGTCCCCCAAGTCGTTTGGTATATGTGGAGGAATGATATATAAGTTGCTGGTTTGATGGATCTTTTTAGAACGTGCATTATTTGTAATCCTTACACTATGAGTCAAAAATCATAAATCATACAAGTATTTTCTATCACGTTCGTAGGGAAGAATGTTCTTTACTCACATTTTGCACCTAGCCCAGGCGATTAGAAACCGCCTGGTGGAGGATGTGAAGCTTAAAAAACGATAATTGCCCACATACTAACTCCCAAAGCGATCGCTGCTAAGTGTTGCAAAAGGAGCGATCGAACTGGTTGCTTGGCAATTTTTTGCGTTAATAACATAGTCATCAACACGGAGAAAATTATCGTTGTACCTTGCAAAAAGGCAATTACAGCCGGGTGAGCAACCAATATTGGCAATTGCTCACCACTCAAACCAAGAGTAGCAAAGCTTACAGGTAAAATCCGCCCGCCTTCACTTAAGCCCAAACGTAGATAGTGAGCTAAGTTTCCTCCCAAAACTAATGGTAGGTAACTATATGCAAGTTCTACAAATTTTCGAGGCTTACGGTTAGCGTTGAACAGTTGGAGCAAGCGATAAGCCACGTAGATAAAAGCCGTTGGGATAATTAACACTAGCAGCGATAATCCCAAGTGCTGCCAAAAATCAGTTAAATCGAGTTGCAGCCCTAACCAAGATTGCAATTCTGGTAAGCGATGTAGATATATACCACCCAACAGCAAAAACAATAATGCTACTTCATAGGTGCGGGGTACATGAGTTGTCCAGAGTTCAATTCCAGGGGGACGCAAGTTGAACTCAACGGAACGATGAGGACAGGCTTTTAGACAAGTCATGCATAGTACGCAATCTCGGTTATCTTCTAACTGCGCTGGGTGTGAGTATAAAGGACATCCATTAGTTTCCAACCCTTCGCCCTTTTGTGGCCCACCTTTATAGCACTGATAGGTGGTGCAACTGGCAGAACAGATACCTTGTTGTGCCCGGAGTTCCGTCATTGAAAGTTTGGCAAATAAACCATTCATCCCGCCGATGGGACAGAGATAACGACACCAAAATCGCCGCTCAAAAATGGCAGAGAAAATCATTGCCCCGGCGGTAATTAACAGCAGCAAACAAGCACTAAGGTAAGCTGTATTTTCTAAATGCCAGAGTTCTTCCCAAAGGAAAATTAGGGTGAACAAACCAAACATGAACCATCCGCCCCATTTTTCAGCTTCCTGTCTCGGCCAACGCTTGAGTTTTCGAGGCCACAGCCACAGAGATAACTTTTGGGTAATTTCGCCGTAAATCATAAAGGGACAAACAGAACACCAGATGCGTCCCAAAAAGGGAAAGAGAAATAAGAAGAAAGGCCACCACCAAGCCCAAAATAGATTTAAGACGAAATTGCGATCGCGGGTTTGCGGCCCAATAAATAATATTGCAACAATAATCGCAAAAGCCGTTGCAGTAAAACCATAATTAATGCGATCGGGCCACCAGTCACTACGTAAAAACCGCCGTAAAGCAGGATAGGCATTTAACAGATTCACCCGAAATCGTTTTTTCTTAGTTTCGGCTGGCCAGAAAATTTCTTCTGTTAATTCATTCGCACCCTCAGCTTGCACGATCGCTCTTTCTACCAGATTTTTCAATTCCTTGAGGTTGCCAGGAAAATCATAAGACTGGAGGCGACGCAAAGCTTCTGGGGTAATATGCGGTTTAGAAACGCCTCTAGAGCGAGTGTAAAGACTGGTATAATATTCGACTTGTGTCTGAATATCAGCTTTCCGCACCCGTAGCGGTGGTACTTTAATAATGTGACCAACAGAACGTTCAACTGTCGGCTGAGTTTTTTCTGAAACAATGAGAATTCTGGCTTTACTGGGACGAGCTTCGGCTACTGGGTCTCCAGAACGACTGACGGGTGTATATGTAGCAGTTTTGAGCAACTCCGTCACGGCAGGTAATAATTCTTCGGGCAATTCTTGGATGTTGTTGAGAACTAGAGTACCTTCCCCCAACCATTCCAACAGCCCTGGTTTGCCGCCAGCGCGACCAAATAAATCTGCGCCGCTAGTTTGGAGAATACCACAATTTACTTTAATAATTGGTTCTCGTCGTTTGGGAGAGCCAAAGTGGATCAGGGCTGCTATATTGTCTTTTTCTAACCCTGGTTCTCCAAAAATATCCACAGATTTGCGGTCAGCAGCCGCTTCTCGAATTTGCTCCCGCAGCCGCACAGCATAGCGACTGGTACCGACAATTCCCCGTTGCGCCTTGGTAACTAAATATGGGCGCAAGGCAATAGAACGTTCTTGTTCATAGCCAAGTGCAGATGTTACCTGAGCTAATTCTTGAGCCAATTGGCGCGAAAAAGCCTGAGCAATTTCGGGGTATTGAGTGACTAATTCCCGAAATTTAGCAGCAGGTACAACCCACAAGTGACATTCGGTTACTGTAGTAATTGTGAATGGAGTTAATTCTTCCAACAGCAATTCTTTGAGTTCAATCACTGCACCGGGGAGAAATCCACAAGCTAAAGCTGGGTTGCTTTGATTGGTGGTATTGCTTTCGAGTTGACCTTCTACAAGAATATAAAGGGCTTCTGGAGAATTACCTTCACTAACTAAGTCAGTTTCGGCGGGTACAACTTGTTCTTCAATTACTTGAGCGATCGCATTTAATACTTCAGGTGAGAGAATTCCTAAAGTCGTGCGTTCTTGTAGCCATATAACCGTTTCTGGAGATGTCATATTTAGTTCTCCCTGTAGGCTGCTGTATAACAAGAATTATCCCTGAAAGGGTATGTCAAAATATCTATATTCAGTGGTTGTGCATTAATACACAATGTGCAGTAGACTTTTTGCATAAATCACAAAATTTGAACCCCACCCCGCCAAAGTTACGCTTTGTCTCCCCTCCCCAAGCTGGTTACGGTGTATACACAAGTCCTTCTCACCCCTCTAACTCTCCCAATTGGGCTACGGTGTACACAAAAGTCTGACACTCGTCGCCTCGGCGTGTTTGCAAATATTTGTCAGCGATTCTTGCACAATGCGGAATAAAGCCGTATTTACTTCTGTTGGTAAAGTGTGCGGTACATCAATTTTACAGGACGTTTCAATACCTGTGGTTTGCTGAAAATCTGTCAGCAGCTTTTAATGGCTGATTTGAGAGATTGCCCTTGCCAAGGATTTGAACGCAAAACCGAAAGCGATCGCTTAGAGTCAATTACCATCGCTCGGAAACTACTTGGCAAGATTGGGTTGAAGCTGCTCTCCCAGGTAAAGGTTAGAGAATGCTGATAGATTTTACGTCACTGCACAGTACTGTCTGCCTTCTTTGTATCTGTTTGCCCTAGATAAGACTTTTTATGACTAAATAATACAAAGCATTTGAAATTTACTTTCAAAGACCTAACTATTGAGGTCTTTTTCATGCTGTGTTTCTTGAAGAAACAGTTTAATTTAGACTCATGGTTAAACAACAGGTTTTGAACGCGGCAAGCACAAAACCAAACAGCTAAGGCTCTATTGAAGATAATTAATAATATTTATTTTCATCAAACTCTAAGCTGCCCAATTCCAGTAAATGTAACTTCAAATAGAAAGTTTACATCTGTGCAAACCACAACTTACCTGAATTTGACCAAATCACAATCAGCACTTAAAGGACAAAAAAATGGGATTTTCCAATCTTGGTACACTCGGTAGCGCCCCTGTTGTTAAGAATAACTTTGGTTTAGTTACATCCGATCCCACGGATGTCTTCCAGTTCAAAATCACCAGTGGTAAAAATATCAACCTGTCTTTAACAAACATTAGTGCAGGAGATGATGCCGACCTCAGGCTGTTTCGAGATGCTAACAATAACGGCGTACTAGACAGCTTTGACCGAAATGCTGGACTTGTTTCCAATCGGGGAAGCAACCAAGATGAGGCGATTAACTTTAAAACTAGCTCAGGTACTTTTTTTGCCGAAGTATCTCGCTTTAGCACTAGTGTGGGCGGTGTTAGTTACAATCTAGCCTTGTCTGCAACTGAACCTTCTGGAAGTTTTCCGCTTTCAGCTAGTTTCAGTAACCTTCTACCGAAGGAATTTGTACTTGGTAACTTATCAGCTGATGTCACCCGTACAGGTAACGTCAGTAACACCAATACTACTGATGTTTACAACTTCTCTTTGGGATTTTTTGAGGGTGTCAACATTAAATTGGACGGACTGAACGGCGATGCTGACATCCGGCTGATTCGGGACTCTAACAACAATCGCATCGTTGATGCTGGTGAGGAAGTTGCACGCTCTACTAGTGGAGGTACTGCGTCAGACCTTATTTCCAACACTACCTTATCTGGTGACTACTTCTTGCAAGTCACTCAGTTCTCTAGCTCTAATTACACTGTGACTTTCGACCACTTCACCACCCCCTTTGCTTTAGTTTAGGCATCGACAGTGGTGAGTAGTACTTGAAAGTTTTGTACGGCAATGCTTTCAAGGGTATGCAAATGATGTAAGCGGCAAAGAATTCTATCTGAACTTTGCCGCTTTTATTCCAGACTTTAGACAAAAAAATTACATCAGACTTAACTAAAGTGGACTGAGCAACGATGCTGATATCCAACTAATTCGAGACTTTAAATTGCAATCGAGGAAATTGCCTGTTCTATTAAGAGCGGTATTACCTCAGATATTATTTCCAATATTAATAATGCTGGTAAATACTTTCTACAAGTCGAGCAATTCAAAGATAGCACTAACTACACTTTGACTTTTAACTAGTTCACCACCCCCGTTTGCTTAAATCTAGGCATCGGGAGTGGTGAGTAGTTTTTGAAAGTATTGTACGGCAATGCTTTCAAGGGTATGCAAATGATGCAAGTGGCAGAAAGTTATACCTGAACTTTACCGCTTCATTGCATAAATTATAGCTGCATCGATCAAATATTTCAACACAATTGATGTTAAAGATTTTTTAAGCTTTCTTTGGGGAAGGGATTTAGGCACAGATGTATGTCTGTGAGGTTCTATCGCCGATTCATTTCACTTTGCCCGATGGGCTGATGAGTGAAGTGTAACAAGTGAGGAGTGAAAACTTATAAATTAGCGATCGCTTAAAGACTACTAGAAACATCCAGTTAACCATAAGAAACCTCTGAATTGCCAGAGGTTTTTTCGTATCAATCTATACAAGTTTTTTAATGTGGCAAAAGTTTGCCAAAGCGATCGCTTGACGCAAGCTTTCACTTGCTTCTTCACATATCCAAGGCTAACGCACTCAGATTCCCCAACCCTCTTAAAAAGTTGGCTCTAGAAATTATCCCCTTAAAAAGCTACAGTGTACACGCAAGTCTCTTGATGCATCGACCTGCAATGCTTATACATCGACCTGCAATGCCAATGCATCGACCTGCAATGCTTATACATCGACCTGCAATGCCAATGCATTGACCTGCAATGCTTATGCATCGACCTGCAATGCCAATGCATCGACCTGCAATGCTTATACATCGACCTGCAATGCCAATGCATTGACCTGCAATGCTTATGCATCGACCTGCAATGCCAATGCATCGACCTGCAATGCTTATACATCGACCTGCAATGCCAATGCATCGACCTGCAATGCCAATGCATCAACCTGCAATGCTTATAAAAATTAACTCACTCTACGTTACGCAGCAACTCTAAAAGACTTGTGTATACACAGTAGCCTTTTTAAGCCCTGCTCGGAGGAATCTAAGTTTTAGGCTTTAGTGCGTAAGTCTTAGGTGATTTCCGACAAAGAAAATACCTGTGTTAGCGAGTTTCGACAACTCTTGGAGACGCTACGCAAACGCTCAACTCTCGATCTATCAGTTGGTTGAGCGAAGTCGAAACCAACGGCATCGGTATATTTATTCTTGTAAATCACCTTAACATCTCTTATTTCATCAAACTCATTCTCGATTACGCCAATGGTGAGGAGTCATAAGACTTTTTATGACTAAACAATACAAAGCACTTGAAAATTACTTTCACAAACACCTAACTATAGAAGTCTTTTTCATGCTGTGTTTATTGAAAAAACAGCTTAATTTAGATTCATGGTTAAACAACAGGTTCTGAACACGGTAAGCACAAAATCAAACAGCTAAGGCTCTATTGAAAATAATAAATAATATTTATTTTCATCAAACTCTAAGCCATTACATTCCAGTAAATATCGATTTAAATCGAAGATTTACATCTGTGCAAACCACAACTAAATCTGAACTTGACCACATCACAATCAACATCTAAAGGACAAAAAAATGGCACTTTTCGATCTTGGTACACTCGGTAGCACTCCTGTTGTTAAGAATAACTTTGATTTAACTACATCTGATACCACGGATGTCTTTCAGTTCAAAACCATCAGTGGCAAAAATATCAACCTGTCTCTCACAGATATCAGCGCGGGTGATGATGCCGATATCCGGCTGTTTAAGGATTCTAACCTTAACGGTGTATTGGATGACTTCGACCGAAAAGTTGGAATTGTTTCCAATCACGGAAGCAACCAAGATGAGGCGATTAACTTTAAAACTAGCCCAGGTACTTTTTTTGCGGAAGTATCTCGCTTTGCTCCAGGTAGTTCAGGCAATGTCAGTTACAATTTAGCCTTATCTGCGACTGAACCTTCGGGAACTTTTCCGATTTCAGCCAGTTCCAGCAACCTTCTACCTAGAGAATTTGTACTCGGTCACTTGTCAGGTAATGTCACTCGTACAGGTAACGTCAATAACCAGAACACTACCGATGTTTACAGCTTCTCTTTGGGATTCCGTGAAGGTGTTGACATCAGATTGGAAGGATTAAGCACCGATGCTGATATCCGGGTGATTCGAGACTCTAACAACAATCGTATCGTCGATGCAGGTGAGGTAATTGCCAGCTCTAATAATGGAGGTATTACTTCAGAACTGATTTCCAACATTAGTGTACGTGGTGACTACTTCTTGCAGGTAACTGAATTCACTGGCGACACTAACTACAACGTGACTTTTAATCAGTTCTCTGTCCCTGCTTAAGTTTAGGCATTAGCAGTGGTGAGTAGTACTTGAAAGTTTTGTACGGCAATGCTTTCAAGAGTATGCAAATGATGCAAGCGGTACAAATCCATACCTGAACTTTACCGCTTGCATTTCTCAATTTATCTCTGCACGGCTCATATCGTGTCCGGTTAAAGACTTATCATTAAGACTGCAAGGGGGCAGGGAGCAGGGAGCAGGGGGAGAAAGACTTTTCAAGTTTTTGCACAAATATTATGAATAAAACATTACAACTAGGCGATGTCTACGACGGGCGTAGCGGCAGCGCCATCTTACCGCCAGAAATTATCCCCTTTTTAGTGAGTTACAATCTAATCCCGCAAGTGTTATCTCAGAGCATTATTGAATTAGCGATGTCTACGACGGGCTACGCCAACGCACCAATTATCTGCACACAAGCCGAAACAACTCAGGCTCTACAGCAATTTTATCAGCATTGGGATTTAAACAGCGAAGAAAAAATCCAAGATTGGTGTTTACGTTATGGTTTAACTCAAGAACAATTAGAACTTTTCGCCACCCGCAAGCTGAGAGTCGAAAAGTTCAAGCAAATAACTTGGGGACATCAATTAGAATCTTACTTCCTTAAATACAAAAGACATTTTGATAAAGTCATTTATTCTTTAATTCGGACTGAAAATAGAGGAACTGCTAACGAGCTATTCTTCCGAATTACAGAAGGAGAACAATCATTTTCGGAACTAGCTCGTGAATATTCTCAAGGGCCAGAAGCTGATACAAATGGCATCATCGGCCCAGTAGAGCTTGGTACGATCGCTCCCAATTTTGCTCAGTTACTTTGCACAAGTCAAGTAGGTATAGTTCAACCACCCGTACTCTTTGGAGACTCATGGATAATTGTCCGCGTGGAAAAGCTTATAACTGCCCAGTTGGACGATTTTATGCGCCAACGATTGCTGCAAGAGAATTTTGAAACTTGGTTTCAACAGCAACTAAGTCAACTATCACCAGAAGAAAAAGCCTGGATGGGAATCAACACCAAACCAGCACAGGTTCAAGAAGCGAAGGCTGCTTAAAAATTATAAAAATCGGGTGCAAGATGATGACAAATACAACCGTTGATATTCAAGAATATATTGCCGATCTATTTCCTTTTAATTATCTGCCACCAAATGTTTTAGAAAATTTGCTCAACAAAGTGCAATATTGTCGTTATCGCATCGGGCAGGTAATAGTAACCAAGGAAGCTATGCCCAATTGGATTAGCATTATCTACCAAGGACAAGCACGTTTATTAACCTACAATTCCCAAGGACAAAATCCGGCGACACTGAAGTTACTCTCACCAGGAGAGGTTTTGGGTTGGGTAAGTTATATGCGGGGTATTGCTTGTGAAACTGCGATCGCTTCTACTGAAGTTATCGCTATTAATCTACCTATTGCTGGTTTTCTAACTTTACTCAAGCAGGAAGAGGCTTTTGTCCACGCCTTGCAAAATGAGATTACTCTGTTAGAAGTGCATGAACTGCTCACTGAAGAACTCAGCCGTCGCGCAGATGGTCGCAGGAATTTAGTTAAGCTTGCCCAAGCTGCAACTGAAGTTGCGATTATCCAAACAATTCCTGCACGCAAATTCCGCCAGCAGTTAGATTCAGAATTTTTGTGGTTAGTCAGCAGTAATCTCGATCCTGAGTTCCCTGTGGGGAGTCGCCTAGAGTTGGATGAACTCAATCCCAAGCTGAAATTTAATACAAATATGCGTCTGGTGGGATTGCCCAAATCAATACTTGGAGAAAATCTCGCTTCTCCTACACCAAAAACACTCTTACCCGCAGAGATTCCCTACGCCTCAGAAATTACTGTCACAGAAGCACCAGCAGTTAAGGGTAAACAAAAGAAGTTTCCTTATATTAAAGGTAGAGGGCCGCTGGATGCAACACTAGCTTGCTTCCAGATGTTGAGCCAATACTTTAACATCTCCTGGCGTCGAGATACATTGCAGCGGGTGTTGACAAAGCAGCACGAACAGAAAGGTATTATATCTCTGCAATTTTGCGCTGCTGCTGCTGAGTTGATGGGGTTGACAACACAGATGGTAAAAGTTCCCGCCGCCGCAGTCGGACGCTTGCAATTACCAGTAATGATTTCTTGGCAAGATAGTTTTGCAATTATTTACAAAAATAGCGATCGAGAGTTACTCATTGCCGTTCCAGAAATGGGACTACTACGCTACAAATTACGAGACTTTGCGGAGAACTGGGGGGCTGAAGGAGAAGTCCTGCTGCTGCAAACCACTAAAAATACTCCCAAGGCGCGGTTTAGTTTAAGTTGGTTTGTACCCTCACTGCGGCGCTATCGCAAGGTGTTAATTGAAGTACTAATTGCTTCCATTGTTATTCAACTGTTTGGGCTGGTAAATCCCCTCGCCACACAGGTGATTATTGATAAAGTACTGGTTGGTAACAGTCCCGATACCCTGGAAGTTTTTGGCATCTTTTTGCTAGTAGTAGCAGTCATCGAAGCAATACTCACCAGTATCCGCACTCATTTATTTACAGATACCACTAACCGAATTGACCTCGCCCTTGGTTCTGAGGTGATTAATCACCTGTTGCGTCTGCCATTATCTTACTTTGAACGCCGTCCTGTGGGAGAATTGGCAACGCGAATTCACGAACTAGAAAATATTCGCTCTTTTTTGACTGGTACAGCTTTAACTGTGGTGATGGATGCTGTATTTTCAGTGGTCTACATTGTAGTAATGGCGATTTATAGCCCAGTCTTGACCTTGGTAGCTTTGGCAACAGTACCGTTGTTTGGCTTGCTCAACTTGATGGTATCACCTGTGATGCGCCGACAATTGCAAGAAAAAGCTGAGTGCAATGCCGAGACGCAATCTTATTTAGTGGAAGTGATGGGGGAAATGCAGACAGTCAAGGCGCAAAATTTAGAAATGCGATCGCGTTGGCAATGGCAAGAACGCTATGCTCGTTACATCAGCGCTGGTTTCAAAACAGTCTCTACCCAAACTACTGCCGGTTCTGTTAGCAGTTTTCTCAACAAGTTTTCCAGTATGTTAGTGCTGTGGGTGGGAGCTTTTCTCGTCCTTAATCAGCACCTAACCTTGGGACAACTCATCGCTTTCCGCATCCTAGCTGGTTATGTCACCAGTCCCTTGTTACGCCTGATGCAACTTTGGCAGAATTTCCAAGAAACCGCCTTATCTCTGCAACGCCTTGCTGATATTTTAGACACTCCCCAAGAAACAGAAATCGGCAACTGTCAAAATATTCTTATGCCCAGTATTCAAGGTAGTGTCAGATTTGAAAATCTCAGCTTCAGTTTCTCGGAACATGGGCCGATGCAACTGTGCAATATTAACTTAGATTTTCCGGCTGGCTCCTTTGTGGGAATTGTTGGTCAAAGCGGTTCTGGTAAAAGTACACTGCTAAAATTATTACCCCGACTTTATGAACCCAAGTCCGGCAAAATCTTGATTGATGGCTATGATATCAGCAAAGTAGAACTCTATTCCTTACGCCGTCAGATTGGTATGGTGTTACAAGATACCCTCTTGTTTGATGGCACAATCCGCGAAAACATTGCCTTGGGATATCCTGATGCTAGCGATGAAGAAGTTATTAATGCCGCCAAGGTAGCGTTTGCCCACGACTTTATTATGTCTCTGTCCAGTGGTTATAACACCCGCGTCGGCGAGCGAGGTTCGGGATTATCTGGGGGACAACGCCAACGAGTAGCGATCGCTCGTACTGTCTTGCAAAACCCGCAATTACTGATTCTTGATGAAGCTACCAGTGCTTTAGATTACAATGCCGAAGCCCAAGTTTGCCTTAACTTGGCGAGAACCTTTCAAAGTAAAACAGTGTTTTTCATTACTCACCGCCTCAGCACAATTCGCAATGCCAATATTATTCTGATGATGGATCAAGGTGCTGTAGTAGAACAGGGAACTCATGAAGAATTGATGGCGCTCAAAGGTTATTACTACTGCTTATATCAGCAACAGGAAACGCAAGTTTAGTGCTGAGTGCTGAGTTAGGAGTTAAGAGTTAGGAGTCAGGAGGAAATATTATTGCTTCAAGCTCAGAACTCGGAACTTCGACTTCAGAACTCGGAAGTTGAGGCTTTGAACTCGGAAGTTGAGCCTTTTTGCTTGAACGTTGACCTTTTGAACTCGGAAGTTGAGCCTTTTTGCTTGAACGTTGAGGCTTTGAACTCGGAAGTTGCGCCTTTTTGCTTGAACGTTGAGGCTTTGAACTCGGAAGTTGCACCTTTTTGCTTGAACGTTGAGGCTTTGAACTCGGAAATTGCACCTTTTTGCTTGAACATTGAGCTTCTGAACTTGGAACTTTAACCTTAGCACTCCTAATTCAGCACTCAACACTCCCCAATCCCCAATCCCCAGTCCCCAGTCCCCATTCCCCAATGAATATTCAATATAAATTCGATCAACCAGTACTTTTACAACAGACTCCTACTTGGTCACGAGCGATCGCTTGGACTATTATCGGAGTTAGCACCTTCACCGTAATCTGGGCTTCAGTCTTCCAAATTGATGAATCAATTCATGCTACTGGCAAGTTAGAACCACAGGGTGCAGTCAAAGAAATTCAGGCTCCGATTCATGGTGTTGTCAACGAGATTCTAGTCAAAGATGGTCAGCGAGTCAAAAAAGGTGAAACACTCGTTACCCTAGAAAAAACTTCTTCTGAGGCGGAGCTAACTTCATTAAAGCAAAGTCGCGCGGCTCAATTGCTGGCGAAACAGGCGTTAGAGCAAGAAAATGATTTCTATCGCCGTCAGCTTCAAGGGAACATATCACTACAAGAAGTGGCGCAGCAAACTGCTCTGTTAAAAATTAAACCAGAATTAGCCTTCTTGACCAAAAGCCGAGCAGCGATTATTGCCGAAAACAGGTTGTATCGCACACAGTTAAACGGTGCGACTGCTGGAAGTTTTCTCACAAGAGAGCAACAGTTACGCTTGCGAAATCGCCAAATAGAATTAGAATCGCGTTTAGCCACAGCTAATTTAGAAACAGGACAGACGCAACAGCAATTTTTTCAGACTCAGGCGGAGTTAAGTAGCGCTAAAGAGTTGCTGACAATTAATCAACAAATTCTCCACAAGTTTGAACCTTTAGCACAGCAGGGGGCTATCTCCCAGGTGCAATACTTGAAACAACAGCAGGATGTCAGCAGCAAACAAGCAGAAGTAATCCGATTGAATCGGGAACAGCAGCGATTAGAATTAGCGATCGCACAATCAAATCAAAAATTTCGCAATACTGCGGCTGTGTCTCAAGAAGACTTACTAGCCAAAATTACAGATAATGACAAAAACATTGCCGAAATTGACAGCCAATTAACTAAGGTAATTGTAGATAATCAGAAACGACTGTATGAAATTAATAGCCAGATTGGAGAGATTGATAGTAAATGGGTTCAGGCAGAACAAACCCTGAAATATCAAAAAATTACCGCACCCGTAGATGGAACCGTCTTTGAACTCAAAGCCAAAACAGCCGGATTTGTAATTAATTCCAGCGAACCGCTCCTAAAACTTGTTCCTAGTGACAACTTGGTTGCTAATGTATACATCACCAACCGCGATATCGGCTTTGTCAAAGAAGGGCAACAAGTGGATGTGAGAATTGATTCCTTTCCCTTCCAAGAGTATGGCGATATCAAAGGCGAACTAATTGAGATTGGCTCTGATGCCTTACCTCCAGACCAAGTTTATAATTTCTGGCGTTTTTCCGCAAAAGTCCGCCTACATGGGCAAAAGTTACTGATTAATCAGCGTCAAATTCCATTGCAATCAGGGATGTCCATTGATGCTAATGTGAAATTGCGTCAGCGCACAATTATGAGTATCTTCACTGATTTCTTAGTGCAAAAGACTGAAAGCCTAAAGTCTCTGCGCTGAACAAAATCTTTTTTAACAGCAGTTTTCAAGCGTAAAACCCAGCATCCCATAAGTATGTGCGATCGCCTATTTCTGGAGCGCCTCTTGAAAAGTCTTGATCGCCTCTACGTGATTCACCATATTCATGCAACGTAACAACAAATCCAGATCGATTCCTTTCACCTCTTCACTACTAGAAACCTTTTCATAGTGAAGTGTATTGCCTTCTCCCCGCAGATGATAGACTTCTAACACACCATCTTCCCAAAACCACACTTCCTTGATCTTCAACCGCTTGTATGCATCCAGTTTGTTGATGCCGCCACTGGAAAACACCACCTCGATCGCCAGATCGGGTAGCATCCGACCAGGAGCAAGTTTATAAGATTCATCCGCCTCTCGCTTGACAGCGACTGTCTCACTTTCCAGAGTCATTGAGCCAGTTGGAGTAAAGTCGAACCCTGCCATGAGCAGATAAAGCTCCAATAATCCAGCAATCCTCTTTTTAACGGTTTCGTGTGGTTCTCCAGGCATTCGTCGTATTTCCAGAATTCCATTCAGAAAAGAGAGCCGATATCCTGGACGGTCTAACAATTGCTCAACTGCTTTGAACTCTCTCCAGGTCATTCCCTCAAACAGAAGAGGTGATTCTTTTTTTGGTGTTGCTATCGTTGCTGGGGTCATTTGAGTCTCCAGTTTGTTTCCAGATTAGAAATAATCAGGTTTGGAGGGCGATCGGGCGGTCGTTTCATTATTCTACTTGCATTGAGAGATGCGATCGCGATCAATAGAAATTCCTGCGTTTCTTGGGTTACAGAACCTTTACATCACAATCTTTTCTTCAAGTTTGAAACTTGTTTGATCGGGACTGCCTTAAAGCGCTTGTTTTATCCTCACATTTCTAGCTTCCGGCCAACCATATACCACAAACCCACGGCATAGCGGATGTAATTGAGTTCTGTAAAACCTGCTTTCGCAAACTCGTACTCGAAGTTGAAATGGATAAAGTCATCCAACCACGGTTCTTGAAAAGAAGCACTCAGGGCATATTCACCACGATAAGTATCAGCGTATAGTACCCAACCACCGGGTTTGGTGATGCGGTACATCTCCTTAAGAATCTTAGGCGTCCACTCTTTAGGTGTCTCGTGAAAGAGTAGTGATGATGTGACAAGATCGAAGGAGTTGTCATGGTAGCCAGTATTACGGGCGTCCACCTGCTCGAATTTAGCTCGCTCGCTAAATCCAGCCTTGTTAAACTTGTGCTGACTAATCACCAGCATATAAGGTGAAACATCAGTAACGCGAAAAGTGGCCTGTGGAAACCGCTGCGCCAGGGCTAACGCTCCACCAGCCGTACCTGCACCAAGCTCTAGCACTGTTTCAATTTGAGCGTCTTGAGGAATTAGTTCAGCCATGTTCTCGCGCAACTGCTGACAACTAACATTGTGGCTCATGGGAATAATCGCATCCATAGCAGCATCCCAGGCTAAACACGACTGAGGGTTGGTATAGGAATCAGTTGACCCATGAATGGGAGCGTGGATATAGTCAGGGTAATATTCATGCTCGGTATGGTAGCCTTTAAGTTCTTCCGCCCAATTAATTGAGGCATATTCCTGCATTACTGAGGGCATCGCTGCGGTAACGCGTTGAATTACCTCAGTTCGATAGGCTTGTTTTTTTTCTGCATTCCATCTCGGCATAAATTATCTCCTACTTACACTCGTTACTGGTGTTCCTAGATTTCAATCTGATAACGATAAATAAACTGCAAATACTATAGAGCAATACTTCAGGCAGTTTTGAATTAAGCCAATCCACAAGAAAGCTATCGATCTTTTCGGGTGATAATTAGAACAAACAAGCACCGGAACGATAGCTATATGTAAATTGTACAGAGTCTGCTAGAAAAAATGGGTGGGTTTGGGCAAACCACAGATGAAGGCGTTCATAAAAGAATATTGTCATCTCTAACAATCAATCTACCAATGCGCCAAGACAGTTTACTCTAGGCAAGACACAAGGAACCAGACGATCCAAGTGTTGCAGTTTATTTCAAAATCAAAGATAAAAACTATGTTTTGTGTTGCGTAGGCACTGAGCAGATGTCGTCAGATATCGCCCGCTAAAAGTAAGGGATAATCTCACAGCAGATGGATTGCACATTAATGAAGCTAACTGTTTAAATTTAAGTAAATAGGACTTACGCATTGACAGAATAACAAAATAGTGAATTGATGAATATAGGTCGT
>NZ_JABXKN010000053.1:0-121913 GCF_017115065.1 Nostoc sp. JL23 | reverse complement strand
CACCCTAATTTTAATTTTTTGCCTCTGAATGCTCTCAAATACTTATTTTTTCGTAGCTCCTTTTAGTGATCGCCTATTGTACCCAAGTTTCTCAAACCCAGTCCCCGTGAGCATTTGCCATTTGTGGATGAGTCTTTTGTGTCCTTTGCGCCTTCTCTAACGAGACGCTGCGCGTAGCTTGCTTCTCCGTAGGAGTATGCGGTTCGTTTTTTCATTATTTTGCGTAAGTCCTGATTAATTCTGACTTCTGACTCCTGTTAGCGGTAGCGGGGCGTTGAGCCATTGCTGAATTCTTACTTTTTGTGATTGATTTAGCTTAATTTTCAACTTCACATAAGACACTTCCAAGGAATAAAGTATTCAGGAAAAGTGAGATCCTCCCAGACAAACGAATTGAACTAAGATTAATCTATATTTTTCTAAAATCAATCATTGTCTGCCGATAAGCATCTGGCAAACCTGTATCAAAACACTTGCCTTTAACAACATATCCTGTCATTCCCTCTTCCTGACGCAATTTTTCAAGACAAGATGTTAACTGAAATTCACCTCGTTCTCGGAAATTTTGGTTGATATGTTCTGCTAAAAAGTCAAAAATTTTCGGCGTTAGTAAATATAAGCCAAATATACCTAAAAAATCATTTTCTGACATTCCCTCTACACGTAAATGCTGTTGTGCATACTCTATAGTCGGTTTCTCATACAGTTGTGTAACTGACAAAATCGAGCTTAACTCTTGCCAAACTCCTGTTACACACCCAGCTTGATGAATAATTTCTGCTGGCATTGTCGTTAAGCCAATAACGTTTTGATTAACTTGTTCGTAAACATCTAAAACTTGACTAGCACAAGATTTTTCAATTTCAGATGCATAAATGTGGTCGCCCAACATAAGCAAAAACGGCTCATTTTGTACCCAATCCTTGGCACAAAATACCGCATGACCATAGCCTAATTGTTCCTCTTGTAACAAAATGGTAATTCTGCTACCTAAATCTTCAAGATATCGGCTATATTCTTGATTTTGTGGTGAAAGCTTATCTAAAAGTTCTTTTTTAGGTGGGTTTTTCAATAAATCTTCAAATACTTCTTGATCGTCTGGCTGCACCACAATCCCCACTTCTGCAATTCCAGCACTAATTGCTTCTTCAATAATTGCGATAATCACAGGTTTTGCCCGACCATCTCGATCAATAATCGGGAAAAGTTCTTTTTTCACAACCTTAGTCGCTGGAAACAACCGAGTCCCAAAACCAGCTACCGGAATTACAGCTTTTCTAACTTGATTTTTCTGCATAAACCTCCCCTCCTCTCTCTGTTACCTCTGCGCCTCTGCGGTTCGTCACCCCAACTTCTCAAACAACTCCGCCAACACCACATTAGAAAACAAAAACCCTTGGGGATCAATCAAACGCAACCTTCCCCCTACAACTTCCACCCAACCTTTCTCAAAATACAATTGCAAATACCTGCAAATTTCCTCCACCTTCGCTTCGCCAAATGCTTCCGCCAACGCCACCAAACTCAAACCCTCTGCCAAACGCAACCCCAACATTAACGTTTCTAACAATACTTCCTTTGGGGGGATAACATCACAATCAATGACACCGCCAGCTTGTACCCACTGGTAATACTCCTTAGTTTTGCGCGGACGAGTGAATCGTTTCCCCTCAACATAACTCGCCGCACCCATGCCAAAGCCATAATAAGGGCGGTTTTCCCAATACACTCGATTATGCCGACATTGATGACCAGGTTGAGCATAATTAGAAATTTCATAATGCTCATAACCAGCACTAGTTAAAATCTGCTGCCCCATCTCGTACATTTTGACTGTGGCTTCATCCGTAGGTAAAGGAGTATCGCCAGGTTTGTAGTAACGACCAAAGGCTGTACCTGGTTCGATGGTAAGATCGTAAATGGAAATGTGAGTCGGTGCGATCGCTACGGCTTTTTCTAGGGAATATTGCCATTGATCCAAAGACTGATGCGGCAATCCAGAAATTAAGTCTAAGCTAAATACGGGAATCTCGACTTGGTGGATTAGTTCCACAGCTGCAAAAATATCTTCAACTGAGTGCGATCGCCCCGCCCTTTGCAATAATTCTCCTTGAAAGGCTTGTACACCCAAACTTACCCGGTTCACGCCTGCATTGCGATATCCTGCTATGTGGGCTAAATCAAAGGTGCCTGGGTCAATTTCCATAGAAATCTCTGCCCCAGACGCAATCCCAAAATGCTTCTGTAGCTCTGTGACTATCCGTTGTAGCTGCTCTATTGAGAGCAACGAAGGAGTACCACCGCCGAAGAAAATTGTCTTTAGGGGTTGACCAAATGCTGGTGTAATGGCAATTTCTTGGCATAGCACCTCAACATATTGAGAAATAGTACCAGATGTTTCGCCCCGCAAGCGATCGCCTACAACAGAGACAGGGAAATCACAATAAAAACACCGCCGTCTGCAAAAGGGAATATGCACATAAGCAGAACTCGCAATTCCAGAAATACTAAATTTTTTACTCATTTTGAGAAAAGTTTTAAGTTAATCCAACTGCGAATTAGAGACAATGAAAATAAGTAGTTTATTTACAAGTTTTTGTCTTTTTACAACAAAACAATGAAAAATATTAAGATAAAATCCTTTGGTTATAATAATTGCAGATATTGTCAGCCTAAACCCTTAGTGTAAGTCAATATTGATGAGTTTATCTTACCGATGAAATAAAAAATACTTAACTTTATCGGTTAACACAGTTGCAGGAAAACAAGACAACCATGCTTGACGCCATTATTATTTTCTCATTTATCTTAGCAGCGTCGGGAATAGGGTTCTACAGCATTGAACTACTACCCAATGGGGCGCTAGATCAGGTAACGAATCTAGAAGCTCTACGCTTAGTTGTTGCCGTCTTTGCCGCTATTATTGGTGGTGCGATCGGGCTGAGTTTCCAGACGACATATCGTCGCCTAGAATCACAAGTCAAAGAAATGCCTCTAGAAGTGATTTTAACTCGTGCGATCGGCTTAGTGATTGGGTTATTACTAGCCAACTTGATGCTAGCCCCACTATTTTTGCTCCCGATCCCGGCAGATTTTGGATTTATTAAGCCACTGGTGGCAGTTGTTGGCAGTATTATCCTCTCCGTCACTGGGATGAATTTGGCAGATACCCACGGGCGAGGCTTATTGCGGTTTATTAATCCCAACACCGTTGAATCGATGGTAGTGGAGGGAACATTAAAACCAGCCAATACCAAAGTTCTAGATACTAGCTGTATTATTGATGGTCGTATTGAAGCCTTACTAGAAACAGGGTTTTTAGAAGGGCAAATTCTTGTACCGCAGTTTGTCTTGCAAGAACTTCAACAAGTCGCGGATGCTAGCAAAGACCAAAAGCGTGTACGGGGAAGGAGAGGACTAGAAATTCTCAACCGTATTAAAGAAGATTATCCTGATCGCATCCTGATTAATACAGTTGACTACGAAGATATTCCCACAGTCGATGCCAAGTTAGTACGCTTCGCCCAAGAAATTAGCGGTACACTGCTAACCAACGACTACAACTTGTCTAAAGTTGCCAGTGTTCAGAAAGTACCTGTTTTGAATGTGAATGATTTAGTGAATGCCGTCCGTCCCAGTTATTTACCTGGCGATAACCTGGATTTAAAAATTCTCAAGGAAGGCAAAGAACCCAGTCAAGGCATTGGCTATCTAGATGACGGCACAATGGTAGTCGTTGAAGAAGGTAGCAATTATGTGGGTGGTGAACTGCGAGTAGTAGTTACCAGTGCTTTACAAACTACAGCAGGAAGAATGATTTTTGCCAAACCCCAAGCTTCAGCATTAGCGTGAAACAATGGGATGTTTGTTCAATGCGAATGACACTTGGTAATCGGTGCAGGTTGACTGCACCGATTATTTATTGATTGGAATCACGAGACTCACTTACCTGTAAATACTGTAACTGCTCAATTGATAACCCTGTGACTCTGCCGATTTGTTCTAATGGCATACCAGTACTAAATAGATTTCTTGCCACTTCGAGTAACGCTTCAGCCTTACCTTCAGCCTTACCTTCAGCCTTACCTTCAGCCTTACCTTCAGCTTTTCCTTCTTGTAGAATGTCTTGATAAATCGCTGACTCGCGCATAATATCTGACCTCAAAACTCGTTTAATAACCTCTTTCTCTAATACTAAACCAGCTAAAATCGCTGTAGAAGCAGCAATGTTACTTTGAGTTCTTAATTCTGTAATAGCGTTAATTTCGCGTGCCACTTCATTAAGTATAACTTCTGGTTCAATTGTACTGCTTAACACCGCCAAAGGTAAAAGTCCAGGTGTTCTCAAAAATACTTCAGTTGGTTGTTCCCAAAGTCTGATAACTGCAAATTCATGTCGTGTCCCAGCAATTGTAAATGTATTTTGTTGCACCAAATTTGAATTTGTCTGCTTGAGGTAAATTACGACTTGATGCATTGCTTTGTCTGGAAAGCGGCGATATACTCGCAATCGATAGTCAATCATTCGAAAAGGAATTTCCGCATCGACTTGGGTTTGAAATTCCAAATGCAATATGCTTTGCTCCGACTGCAACAGAATTAGAGCATCAGCCCGAATGGGTTCGAGAGATAATTCTTTTGGACTTAGTTCTGTTAAATTAATAGATTCGCCTAATAACCATGTAGCGAAGTCACTGGAGAAGTTCTCAACTAAAAACTTACAGATATTGTCAAACATCTGAATTAGTGTAGTTGGTGCAGATGGATTCGCATGATGCTGGAAACCTATCTAATACATTGTTTGTATATTGTGTACGACTATATGTCCATAATTCCATCAAACTAAAGTCTATGGCTACACAAACAGAGTTATAGATTAGCGGGCTAATTATCTTATGGTCATTTACACAAACATCATATAACTAAAAGTGATTTTTATTTTAGGGCTGATTTGTTGATTGCGTACATACCAAGTTTCGCAGCGTCGTTTTTTTAGAATTGATGCAGCTTTAAGGTACTAAGGGTATGAAACAATTAATCCCTAAATATACGGTTGTAGTATTGATTATTGCTATACCAAAAGCCGCAAACGATCTTGACACGCTAAACGACTACGAGCAGCTACTATATATTTTGTAAATCGGACAGGATGCTTAACATACAATAATAGTGCTATGCCTTTGTAGTTAAAAATTTTAATAAACCACGAAGGCTTAAAAAAATCACAAAGCCGACTTTTGCAACACAACCGTATTTGATGGCTAAATCAATTGTTTCAACAAAACGGCTCGGCAGTCAGTTAATCCACTGGTTGCTTGAAGAAGACCGACGAGAGAAAAAAGGGCCTTATCGCAAAGAAGAAGCACATCGCCAGCATTCTTGGTGGCAGGTTATGTGCTTGACTGGTGTAGATTATTTCTCGACCCTTGGCTATCAACCAGGGATTGCAGCACTAGCAGCTGGCGCTCTTTCTCCTATAGCTACGCTGATTCTGGTTTTGCTGACGCTCTTTGGAGCGTTGCCAATCTATCGGCGCATTGCTGCCGAAAGCCCTCATGGTGAAGGGTCGATCGCAATGTTAGAGCGTTTACTTCCCTGGTGGCAAGGCAAATTACTTGTACTGTGCTTACTTGGCTTTGTGGCAACTGACTTTATTATTACTATTACCTTGTCAGCAGCTGATGCCACAGCCCATATCATCGAAAATCCGCTGACACCAATTTGGCTTCACAATCAGACGATCGCAGTTACCCTGATATTAGTTGCATTATTAGGTGCAGTTTTCTTGAGAGGTTTCCGAGAAGCCATTGGGATTGCAGTAGTTTTAGTGGGAGCTTATCTGCTATTAAACTTCATTGTCGTTGGCGTCGGTGTGTATCAGATATTAACTCACACAGAAGCGATCGCGAACTGGCAAACTGCACTTTTTGCACGCCATTCTAACCCTTTGATGCTAATCGGCATCTCTCTCATCATCTTCCCTAAACTAGCGTTGGGATTGTCAGGTTTTGAGACTGGTGTTACCGTTATGCCCCTGGTTAAAGGTAGCAGTAACAGCACTCCGCAGCATCCCAAAGGGCGGATTCGGAATACACGCAAGTTGCTCACCACTGCTGCTCTGATTATGAGCTTCTTTCTGCTTACCACCAGCTTTATAACCACTCTACTGATTCCAACCGCAGAATTTGCATCGGGGGGCAAAGCCAATGGACGGGCCCTTGCTTATTTAGCACATTTGTATTTAGGCAATGGCTTTGGCACAATTTACGATTTAAGTACTATTTCTATTTTGTGGTTTGCAGGTGCATCTGCAATGGCAGGACTGTTGAATATCGTGCCTCGCTACCTACCACGCTATGGCATGGCACCCAATTGGGCACGAGTAACCAGACCTTTAGTGTTAGTCTACACAACAATCGCTTTTGTTGTCACAATTATCTTCAAAGCAAGTGTAGAAGCCCAAGGTGGGGCTTACGCAACTGGTGTGCTGGTGTTGATCACCTCAGCTGCCTTTGCCGTCACCTTATCAGCCCACCGTCACCGACAGAAGCGGGCCAGATTCGTTTTTGGCATCATTACACTGTTATTTTTATATACCACCATTGTTAATATCATCGAAAGACCAGAAGGGATTAGGATTGCTGGGTTTTTCATCGGTGCGATCATTTTTACCTCGCTGGTTTCTCGTGTTTGGCGTTCAACTGAACTGCGAGCAGAGCGAATTGAAGTTGACGAACTTGCTAGCCAATTCTTTGCTGAAGATAGCCAGGGAACAATACGACTGATTGCAAATCGGTTGAATACGGGCGATGTCCTAGAGTATTTTATGAAAGAGAAAGAGGTACGCGAAGACAATCATATTCCACTCAACGATCCAATTCTGTTTCTAGAAATTCATGTATCCGATGCTTCGGAATTTGCGGATGTGATCGTAGTAAAAGGGGTACAAGTTGGTGACTATCGCATCCTCCGGGCTGAAAGTGCAGCAGTACCGAATGCGATCGCCGCTTTACTACTTTACATTCGTGACCAAACAGGTAAGATTCCCCATGCTTACTTCGGCTGGGTTGAGGGAAATCCCATACAATACCTATTGCGTTTTATCTTGTTTGGCGAAGGTGACATAGCTGTAGTTACCCGTGAAGTACTGCGGCGAGCTGAAAAGAATCCCGAGATGCGACCTGGTATTCATGTTGGGGGTTGATTGAGGAGTGCTGTTAGCGGTAGCGGGGCGTTTAGCCCGTGCTGAGTGCTGAGTAAATTAAAATCACTCAGCACTGTTTCATTAACAGAGTTCTTTTTTCTCCTTGTTCCCTTGTCTTATAAAGGTGCGGCAAATAAATCTGTAATAGAAGTAGCGATCGCAGGTTTTACCTCAAGTTTGAAGAAATTGTCTTAAAATTTATGTAAATATGAGTCGCTCAATCTGAGATTAACTTTAAAATTATTTAGCTTTTTAGAATGCCAGACGCGGAAAAGTTCCACAACCAGCTGGCTAATCACAAGCTGCTGCATCGGCAAGTTAGTAAAAAGGCAAAATCTTCGCTAGTCGCCAGTGGAGAAGAAGGAATGGTGCTTCAGTTGGCTGATGGCACTATCCAGGCTTGCAATACCGCTAGCGATCGCATTTTGGGACTGACCGCAGAACAGCTTGTGGGGCAAAATTTCCTCGATCCCAAGTGGCAATTTATTCATGAAGATGGCTCTCCTTTACTCAGTGAAACTCACCCTGCGATCGTTGCCCAAAATACAGGTAAACCTTGCTTAAATGTGGTGTGTGGCTTTTATAAGCCAAATGGTGAGTTAGTCTGGCTCTTGTTGTCCGCGCAACCTCTGTTTCAAACTGAAGCAAGTAATCTGTATGCGATCATGACAACTTTTTCGGATATTACGGCATCTAAGCACGCCCAGATCGAGGATGACTGTAGTTGTGAACAAGATACTCAACAAGTTGATGCAGATGAATTTCAGGCATTGTGGGATAGTCAACGTCTGTTTCAACAAATTGCTGGGACTCTTCCGGGGATAATCTACATTTATGACCTAATTGAGCAGCGAAATGCTTACGTTAATTACGAAATTGCTCAAGGTTGGGGCTACACACCAGCAGAAATCCAGGCGATGGGAAAGGAGTTATTTACTCAACTTCTACACCCTGAAGATTTGGCTCGAATCCCTAGCTATTTTGAAAAATTTAATTCTACTTATCAGGGCGAAGTTCTCAGCTTTGAATACCGAATTCGACACGCCAATGGAGAGTGGCGCTGGTTTTGTAGCTATGACACTGTACACAGCAGAACTGCTGATGGATTGCCGCAATATCTTTTGGGAATCGCTTTTGATATTACAGAGCGACGACACATAGAAATTTCCCTGCGGCAAAGTAATGAAAGGTTTGAGCTAGCAGCGGCGGCGGTTAATTGCCTAATCTATGACTGGGAGATGGCGAGAAATACTGTGGAAAGAACTCAGGGTCTAACCCAGGTTTTTGGCTACACACAACAAGAAACGGAACCTACTTTCCAGTGGTGGCAAGAACGCATCCACCCCGATGACCAACAAAGAGTTAATGACCAATTCATGGCTAGTATGGCCAATGGAAACCGTTATGGCATCGAGTATCGAGTGCGTCACAAAGATGGTCGCTATTTGTGGGTGAAAGACCAGGGGTTTGCAGTTCAGGATACAAATGGTCAGGTAATTAGGGTAGTTGGTGCTAGTACTGATATTACCGAACAGCAAGCTGCCCTATGGGAACGTCAAAAAATTGAAACAAATCTGCGCGAGAGTGAAGAACGGATTCGGTTGGCCACTAATGCTGCTGAACTGGGTATGTGGTTTTGGAATATCACCACTAACGAGGTAATTTGGACAGACAAATGTCGGCAGCTGTTTGGAGTGTCCCTAGAAGTCGAAATCGACTTTGAGATTTTCCTCAACTGTGTATATGCAGAAGACCGCCAATGTATTCATGAAGCGATCGCCCGCTCTATTGAGGAAAAGGTTGACTGTGATATTGAATACCGCATCCTTTGGTCTGATGGTAGTATTCATTGGATTTCTGCTAAAGGTCGCGTCTTTTATGATGCCGAGGGGCAGGCAGTACGGATGATGGGTACTACTCAAGATATTACCCAGCGCAAACAGGTAGAAAATGATTTGCGCCAGCGCGAAACTCAATTAAGGCGGTTAGTTGATTCCAATATTATTGGTATTATGTTCGCCACTCCTGATTACATTACTGAGGCCAACGAAGCTTTTTTAGAAATGGTAGGTTATACACGAGAGGAACTTTTAGCGGGTAAGATACGCAGAAAACATATCACCCCACCTGAATATCACGCTCTCGATCGGCAAGGGATAGAGCAACTTTTAACGGTTGGGCTATTTACTCCCTTTGAAAAAGAATACATTCGTAAGGATGGTTCCCGTATTCCCATACTAATTGGTGGTGCTTTGGTGGAGCGAGATCCAGCGTCTTGGATCTGTTTTATTCTAGACCTAACCCCCAGAAAGCAATTAGAAAAAGCACTCAGGCAACAAGCAGAGGAACTCAAACAGGCAAACCGGAATAAAGATGAGTTTCTCGCTATTCTCTCCCACGAATTGCGATCGCCCCTCAACCCGATTTTAGGGTGGTCATCGCTACTCAAAAGCCGCAAATTTGATGAAGTGACTACAAATCGTGCTTTAGAAACCATCGAAAGAAATGCTCAATTGCAGATTCAATTAATTGATGAGTTGCTGGATGTCTCCCGAATTATTCGCGGTAAGTTGAACCTGACTTTTGCCACTGTTAACCTAGTAGCTGTAATTGATGCCGCATTAGAAACAGTCCGGTTAATTGCCGAAACCAAATCTATCCAGATTAAAGTACAGGTTGACCCCAATGTTGGTAAAGTGTTAGGCGATTATAATCGTTTACAGCAAATTGTAGGGAATTTACTCTCGAACGCAGTTAAGTTTACTCCCTCTCGTGGTTCAGTCGAAGTCAGCTTATCATTGAGTGGTGAATTAACTTCCCACTCAGCAATAATTCAAGTTAAAGATACCGGTCAAGGTATTTCCCCTGAATTTTTACCCCACGTATTTGAATATTTCCGTCAAGCCGATAGCAGCACAACCAGGAAATTTGGCGGACTGGGGCTGGGATTGGCAATAGTTCGTCACTTAGTAGAGTTGCATGGCGGTACTGTAAGAGCAGCCAGTCCAGGAATTGGACAGGGAGCAGTTTTTAGTGTCAGACTGCCCGTGATGAAGGACAGTGACAGTGCAGGGGAAGCAGGAGGAGCAGGGGAGAAATTTAACTCGTCAGTTCTGCGTGGACTACGGGTATTAATTGTCGATGATGATGTTGACACACGAGAGTTTCTGCACTTCTTGCTACAACATAATGGGGCGTTGATAACTGCCGCAGCATCGGTAAATGAGGCGTTAAATATTATATCACAGGCTGTACCTAATTTATTAATCAGTGATTTAGGAATGCCAGAAATGGATGGCTACAGCTTGATTAAGATGCTCAGAGCCATGCCTAAAGAGGAGGGCGGCGAAATTCCGGCGATCGCTCTTACCGCCTATGCTGGAGAAAGCGATCGCGATCGAGTTTTAGCAGCTGGTTTTCAGAAACACATTGCCAAACCAGTACAACCAACTGAATTACTCACCTCAATTGCAGATTTACTAAGGCAAAATCATGGCTAAAACTCTATTTCTGCTCATTAGATTTTAGGCTCAACTGAACCGTATTGAGTTATAAGGAATACACTATCATCAGGCTTAAATCTCAATTAGCTTAACCATGACCAAGAAAGATTTGCTTCGCAACCAAATTTTCACGCTGGAAAATATTCTTTCGCCAGCAGAATGCGCTGAGTATATTACTTTAACAGAAAACATCGGCTATACAGATGCTCCTATTACTACCCACCGAGGTTTTAAAATGCGTCCCGACATCCGCAATAATCAGCGCGTTATGCTAGATGACCGGGAGCGTGCTTTTGATTTATGGCAGCGTGTGTCAAATTATATCCCCAAGACCATTGGTAGCTGGCATCCAGTTGGGCTGAATGAGCGTTTTCGTTTCTATCGCTACGATCCAGGTCAGAGGTTTGCACCTCATCATGATGGTCCTTATCGACGAACTAACGGTGAGGAAAGTTTATTGACTTTCATGATTTATCTGAATGAAGGGTTTGAAGGCGGCGAAACCCGCTTTTATCTTCCTGAATACTACCAAGATTTATCTAATCTAGCTGTGCTTCCGGTAACAGGTATGGCTTTGTGTTTTGTCCACGAACTAGTACATGAGGGCGCTACTATTATCCAAGGGCGAAAGTACGTCTTGCGATCGGATGTTATGTACAGTCAATAGTTGAGAAAGTGATTAACCAGCAAAATCAACAAAATTTAATCTAACTCCCGACGGCCTTCCAACGCCCTCGCCAAAGTAACTTCATCTGCGTACTCCAAATCGCCACCTACAGGTAAACCAAAAGCAATCCGTGTCACTTTGGTAAATGGTTTCAATAGCTGACCGATATACAGGGTTGTTGTCTCCCCTTCCACACTCGGACTAATTGCCAGAATTACTTCTTGAGGTTTTTGCTGACTTACCCGGCGCTGCAAAGCTAGTATAGTCAACTGATCTGGACCAATTCCATCAATTGGCGAAATCACCCCGCCCAAAACGTGATACTTGCCTTTGTATTCGCGGGTTTTTTCCAGCGCAATCACATCGCGAGGATCTGCAACAACACAGATAGTGTTATTGTCACGGTTGGCATTGCGGCAAATTTCACAAACAGGTTCAGCAGACAAGTGAAAGCAAACAGAACACAAGCCTATCTGTTTTTTTGCCTCAACTAAAGCTTGCGCCAAAGCTTCTACTTCTGCTTCTGGTCGCTTCAAAATATGCAAAGCCAGTCGTTGGGCACTTTTGGGGCCAACTCCCGGTAGGCGTTGCAATTGTTCAATTAACCGTGCTAAAGGGCGTGCGTAAACCGTTGTCTTGTCTCCAGAATGTTTTCACTTTAACTATGATGACATTTTTTGAGTACTTCCATCAGGCGCAACACTTCCAACTCGCGATCGCTCAGTTCTGGATTTTGCAGCAACTCTACCAGTTTTGTGCCCTTTGCTGTGAACTACCCAAATCGCTTTCATCCTTAGTTTTCAAACACGCCCTAGCTAAAATTTATCCTAACCATTCAGGATTTTTGGCTGTACTATCAAATTGGTTAGTAGTTTTAAACAGTTCATACTGACCTTTGAGAGCAGCTTGGCGAGTCCGATTCAGTAATGCTCTAACTTGTTCCTGACTCATGGGTTTAAAAGTACGTACTGCCTCGAAAGCCTGGTTTAAGATGGGCATACTTTCAATACCTGTAATCACCGTTGAAGTTGGCAGATTCATCGCATAATGCAGACATTCGATCGGTTTGACCACATTGCTTTTGAGAATGTTTTGGTCGCCCATTGATTTCATCCCCAGTACAGCAATTCCGTCTTGAACCAGTCTGGGTAAGACTTGCCGTTCAAAACTGCGGAAATGGGCATCCATAACATTTAACGGCATCTGCACTGCATCAAAACGGAAGTTGTTTTGATTGGCAACTTCCAACATTCTCAGGTGTACTAAAGGGTCTTTGTGTCCAGTAAAGCCTATGTAGCGAATCTTGCCAGCTTTTTGTGCTTCCACAACTGCTTCCATCGCACCACCAGGAGCAAAAATCCGGTCTGGGTCTTCCATACGAATGACTTCATGATGCTGCAACAAATCAATGTGGTCTGTTTGTAAACGTTTTAAAGATTCATCAATTTGTTTAGCAGCAGCCGCCTTTGTGCGACCGTCGATTTTAGTCATCAGAAAAGCTTTTTGACGATAACCATTTTGCAGAGCTTTACCCATGCGAATTTCGCTACCTCCATTATGGTAATCCCAGCTATTGTCCATAAAATTAATCCCGCGATCGAGAGCAGTACGGATCAGATTAATACCCTCTTGTTCATCTTTTGGTCTACCAATATGATGACCACCTAAACCAATTACAGATATTTGTTCTTTGGTGCGTCCTAGTTGCCTGTAGAGCATTTCCCCTTTTTTAATCTGGAGTGGGGTAGACTGATTTTGTGCTAAAACCTGTTTGGTTAAACCTTGTAAGGCAAATACCCCAGCTCCACCTAAACCAGAAGCAGAAACTACCTTCAGTAAATTTCGTCTGCTAATATCCACAATTTTATCCTTTTGCCACAGTATGAGAACTTGCCTTCATAGCTTTGCATGGAGCAAAGTTCGCTGCTTCTAACTGTTGAAGGATAAAAGCAGTGAGATAGAGATAGATTTTTGATAGAGCGAAGGTAATAGAAAAATATTCCATCGCTGTGTAAGCAGAAGAAGCATTGGAGACATCGGCAGCAGAGGAAGAATCTGATATAGCATTTCCTGATATTGTTTCAGTGGTTGAAATGTCAACTCAAACACAATACCTTAGTCCGAAAGTTTTCTTTGAGAATTGTTTCTAAATGTTGGCAAATATTATTTGTATTGCTAAATATTCCTTGCAAGATTTCTAAACATTTAGTGCGTGGTTCAGGAGTTGATAGAATCCAGAAAATTCCTTTAGAAAAATCGTAATTTTAAACTTGATTGCAATAATACGTTTAGGTAACTCAAATCTGTTTATCCTAAACTATTAAACGCCGTGTGCAGACTTTCTCTCAGACCTAACCCCCAACCCCTTCCCTACAAGGGAAGGGGAGCAAGAATCAAAGCCTCTCGACCTTTCGGGGAGAGGAATGGAAGTGGGGTTTCAAGAATAAGTTGCACATCGCGTTATTAAAGTTCCCCGTATTAAACATGAGTAGAGTCAATGACTGCTTCATCACCAGAAAATTCAATTAGCTCATCAAGTACTCATACTTTAGATATAGCTAGGCAAGAGTATCAATATAACTACACCCATATTCCATCTATTGCGATGCTAGATCGGCTTTCTATTGCCGAAGAGTTCGCTACTAACTGGTATTTTTTATTAGCCCAGCAGTTACGAGTTGTGTTTATCAATACCTTGATTGTCAACAGAGGCAATCAAGGTTCTAAATCGATTCGTGATGATGTCGAAAGGTTTATTTTAGAAGCCTTTCTCAAGGGAGCAGTACCAGTAAAAATCAGTATTCTGGCAAGAATCCTGCAAATTATCCCTCAGTTTTTGCTCAAAAGCATATCTCAGGATGTTAGAGAACTCGACGATCTTTTTTATTCTATTCTGAAAGAAAACGGACTTGTAATTCTCAGAGATGCCCTAAATAGGATAATTAACCTTCTATACAAAGGACAGCCGACAGGACATGCAACTAGTCTCAAGGACTACGAAAATTTGTTTCCAGTGATTGGTGTACCAGCGATCGCTAAAACTTACCAAGAAGATGAAGTATTTGCCTACATGCGAGTGGCTGGCTACAATCCCGTCATGATCGAGCGAGTAAATACTCCAGGCGATCGCTTCCCAGTCACAAACGAACATTACCAAGGCGTAATGGGGACTGACGATTCATTAGCAGCAGCCGGACTTGAAGGCAGGCTCTACTTAGCTGACTATAAAATTTTAGATGGTGCGGTCAACGGTACATTCCCACACGAGCAAAAATATCTCTATGCTCCCCTAGCACTGTTTGCCTTACCCAAAGGCTCAGACCCCACCCGTTTATTGCGTCCCATAGCCATTCAATGCGGTCAAACCCCAGTCCCAGATTATCCAATTGTTACCCCTAACTCCAGTAAATACTCTTGGCTTTTTGCCAAAACAATAGTCCAAATAGCAGATGCCAACTACCACGAACCTGTTACTCATCTAGCAAGAACTCACCTCTTGGTTGGTGTTTTTGCGATCGCCACCGCAAGACAACTGCCACTCACCCATCCTCTAAGAATTCTACTGCACCCGCATTTTGACAGCACTTTAGCAATTAACGATGCTGCTCAACGGATTCTCATAGCTCCAGGCGGTGGTGTCGATAGATTACTCTCATCATCAATCGACAACTCTCGCGTTTTAGCAGTGCTAGGGTTGCAAAGCTATGGTTTTAACAGTGCCATTTTACCTAAGCAATTCCAACAGCGCGGTGTGGACGATCCCAATCTATTGCCTGTTTATCCTTACCGGGATGATGCACTATTAGTCTGGGATGCCATTCATCAATGGGTTTCAGACTACCTAAACCTTTACTACACCAAGGATGAAGACATTCAAAAAGACAGAGCATTGCAAGCGTGGGCAGCTGAAATCTCAGCTTACGATGGTGGCCGCATCCCCGATTTTGGCGAAGATGGGAGCATCAAAACGCGCAATTATCTAATTGATGCCACTACGCTGATTATTTTCACTGCCAGCGCCCAACACGCTGCGGTTAACTTTCCGCAAAAAGATTTTATGGGCTACGCCGCAGCGATTCCAATGGCAGGTTATTTACCAGCCTCAACTCTCAAAAGAGAAGTTACTGAGCAAGACTACCTTAATTTGCTCCCTCCCTTAGATCAGGCGCAACGGCAATACAACCTACTCAGCTTGTTGGGGTCTGTGTATTACAACAAGCTGGGTGATTATCAGCAAGGATACTTTACAGACCAAAAAGTAAAACCATTGCTACAAGCATTCCAGAGTAATCTTCAGCAGGTAGAAGATACCATCAAGCAACGTAATTTCCACCGTCCACCCTATGAATATCTACTTCCTTCTAAAATCCCTCAGAGCATCAATATTTGAATTAGAGACAAATAACAAATGACCAATGACTCAAAATAAATACTATGACACTTAAAGATAAAGTCCTCAAAGGTCACGATCGCCAGCTTTGGCTTGCACCTATACTAGCTAAAGTAGGTTACGACACTGCGATCGGCAAGTTTCTCCGCTTGATTTTTTATTACATGGATGCGTCAATCATGCTCAACGCATGGCGAGACTTTCTCTACATCCGTAAAGACAATATTGGAGACAAGTATTTTGCAGTAGACCAAGCAATTATGCATTCCTCTCACTCGCAGGTGAGAGAATTAATGCAAACCCAACCACAACTGCGAGGAAATGATTTAGGCATCATCAGAATATTAGCTCCTAGCTATCTGTTGGATAATCCTCTGAGCTTGGGAACAAACGGTAACGAACACACAGGACTACGTACTGTAATTTTACAAGCCTTACCAGAACCGTCAGGGCAGATAGACTTTTTAGGGGATTTAGTAGAGCAAAGCCTGTTAGAAACTGCTAAACAAGGCAAATTACACATCGGCAACGATTTGCCAAAGATTATGCTGTCGATTTTGCACCAACTAGTTTTTCAGATATCTTTATCTGAGGAAGAAATCACAGCATCCAATAGTTACATTAAAGGCTTGGCTCTTGCATCCTTGCCTAATTTTATCAGCAAGTATCTGCTGGCAATATTAACAGCGCCAAAAATTCGGCATCGTCAATATTTAACTAACCGATATAAACAATCAGCTAAATGGGCATCTTACTTTGAAACAGGCGCTCAGTATCAGTTGAACGAACACCAAATCGCTAATACCCTTTTTGATATGATTCATATCGCTGGTACTGCCGGCACGAGTGCGCTTTTAGGATCAGTTATTGGTGTTCTTTGCTTAGATAATACTCTCAGAAATGATGTAATGTCAGAAGTGAATGCAGTCTGGAATGGTAAGAAAACTTTAGACTCAGACGCTCTAGAACGGTCAACACTTCTCAATCAAGTGATTCTAGAAACAGCTCGTCTCTATCCACCTGTGCGATTTGTTAGCCAACTGACCACTGAAGCCGGTGAAGTCGAGATTGGAGAACAAAAATGTCCATTCCAAAAAGGTACTCGCTTGCTTGGCTCTATTCTTACAGCTAATCGGGATACCAATAGATACCAAAATCCAGATGATTTTGATCTAACACGGGATTTTTCAGATATCTTATCTTGGAACAGCGAAGGGCATGAGCGAGCCTGTCCTGGTACATCCTTATCAATTGGCTTTATCAAAATTTTCTGTTTACATCTGTTTCACAACTATCAATGGGACTCAATTACAGAAGTCAAGTGGGATTTTGAAAAAGTGACTGCCGTTACTCCTAATAATTTGGTACTACAAGGTTTTGCTCAACGACTGTGAGTAAGAGACTTCAAGTAGGGGCGCACAGGGAGCATCTCACCTTTGCAAATATACCAGGCGATTAGAAATCGCGGCTACACAAACGAAGTCCGCCTACGCGGACTCAAAGGATTTGAAACCCACGGAGGTGGGTTTTGTTTGTATAGCCGCGAATTCCATTCGCTAGGGCAAACGTGTTTTTACTCATCTTTTCTCTGACTCGATTCGTTAAAAATTTAGGTATTTTTTTAGCTCAAAGGAAGTAATTACAAATTATATGGCTGAATTAATTGAGAAAAAGCAACTGAATAATATTGCAACCTGGATGATTCAAATCAAAGAAACAAACTTACCATCTGTCCTTAAAGGTGTATTTTTTATGGATGGCAATCCACTGCCAGATACTTGCATTACTATGTACAATTTAGAATGGGATATACAGAATAAAGCTTTGCTTTTACCGATATTTGCCCCGTTACAGTGGACTTTTCATGACTCGATTGCTGGCTGGATATTACTACGTTCAATTCAATGGTTTAGAGTAAGTTACAAAATTCAGTTTGAAGATGAAACTTTGCAACAAGCTCAAGTCACACCTGTTTTTCTAGGAATATCAGTTCCAAAATCGATTGTCAGTTTCACAATGTCCCAAGACAAAAATTCTCTCAATGGAGATATTTGGCACAGAAATAACGTTTGGTTTGGCGGACTTTTTCGGGCTGGTGAGTATACTCTCCGTAGGGTTGTTGATAAAGATGGTTGTTATACTCCTGCTTTTAACGATATGCTTACCAGAGTACAAAACCAATGTTTAGTTATTGGACGCCACTCAAATTGATTCGGCTCAGGTTAGTCAGCTAAAGCTTAGAGCCTTACAGCCCTCCATCGCTAACTTTAAACAGAGATTTTATTCTTTTTTGATTTCTGTTTTTGCCGATCTGAAATTGCATTTTTTGTACTCAAAATTCCCAAAGCCAGCAACCCGAATATGACAGAGGGTTCTGGAACAGAATTAACTCGACGGAATTCAATGGGTGTGGCCACAAGTAAATTGCCTTTCTTGTCAAAAATTTTGTCTAAGGAGTCGATGCTACTTTGCTCAATAGTTATATCAGAAACTACTTTGAAGCCATTATTTGTTATACAGCCATTGGGAGCGTTATTCCCAATGTAGCTGTTCTGCTCCCAAAATAATTGCAGATTACAGGTGTTCTTCTCAACATTGTTAATACTAAGCTGTGGCCTAGACTGAGAATGATTGCATAACCCGCGTACAGTATTTTCATTTAAAAAGCTGCTAATACTTAGATTCACAGCCGAAATTCCTTGATTAAAAGAATAAAGGCGTAGCCGCTCAAAACCTGGGCTTTCTTGCTCTAGATAAACATTCTGTGTTTCAGCCAGAGGATTAGTACCATCAAGTTGTACATTACAACTTGATATAGTAATTAATGGCACAGAGGGGCTATTAGCAACCTGTTGAGCATTATCAAAAAAACCAGTGAACCACTGTGCTACTTGCTGAACCTGTGTCTTAATTGGTGGCGCACTGGTATCAGCATGGCTTTGTTGAACAAATGAAAATGTAGTGACAAAGAATGTCAAAATTGATACTTTGACTAAATGCATAGAGGTTCGGATTCTAACAAGAGCAGATTATAGACTTATGGACAAATAATTTACACCATTAAGCCCCATTTTCCGTCATGAAATAAATTTCTTAGCTGTTGGCTAATAACTTTTGTGTAACTTTTCAGATTAAGCAAGTAGTAAATAACTGAAATTATTCCAGATTAGCCACTCAGTTTAATTTTAAAGAGAACCTATAAAGTAGTTAACTATTATACGCGAATATCAAAAACTCAGTGCCTTTATAGATGAACTCTGCCATTTTGCGCATACCCATCTTTTGATGTGCTTGAAGTGATGCTTTGTTGTTTGCCTTGATAAACAGTATTCCTTCCCGCTTTGGTAGAAAATCTTTCAACTTAGCAAACATTACCGCAGCAATACCTTGCCCACGCATAGTTTCATCAACACAAATGGGGCCATACAAGTAAGCATCTTTTGTACCAGGATAGACTTGTAACATCACCTTTATAATCGGTAGATTAGCAGTTGTCTTTGACCAACTGAGTAAGAATCCTACAACTTGATCATTTTTTCGGGCTACAACGCTCGGCATTTGCGAGATAGTCATCATCACAGCCTCTGGCTCAAGATGACCTAACAACATACCACCATGTTCTGCGTCATTGGCTTGGGCCAACTTGACGATTCCAGTAACATCACTGGGGCTGGCACGGTCAATCACTACATCATTGAGACACATACCTGGTTAATATAAATAGGAGAAAGACTTGGATCAAAAGAATTTTCTTTTAGAAGAATAACAGAAATGACTTTAAGATTGACTACTTTACTTTATAAGCCAGTAGTCTTTATGATATTTCTCGTTCAGTTTCAGTCAAAATTTTAACTAAACCTCCTATGCCCACCGTTGCGATTATCTATTTTTCTGGTGCAGGTCATACTCATCTTATGGCCCAAGCTATTGCTGAAGGTGCAAGTAAAGTTAAAGACACCACTGTTGAACTGCTACGGATTACTGGAGAGCAGATAGTCAATGGTCGTTGGAAGAATGATGAGGTAATAGCAACTCTCAATCAAGCTGATGCAATTGTTTTTGGCTCTCCTACCTACATGGGTGGTGTTGCGGCTCAGTTCAAGGCATTTATTGATGCTGCTAGCGAAGTTTGGTTCCGACACGGATGGAAAGATAAAATCGCTGGGGGTTTTACCCATTCCAGCTCTCCCAGTGGCGATAAACAAGGTACACTCCTCTATTTAGCTACCAATGCAGCCCAACATGGCATGATTTGGGTAAACGTGGGAGACTTACAAAGCTTTTTATCTGGTAAAGATGATGGGGTAAATCGATTAGGAGGATTTCTAGGTGTAATGGGTCAAAGTCAACTCGACATGAGTGGCAAAGAACCAGTGCTAGATTCGGGCGATTATCTGACTTCACTACGCTTTGGGGAACGCATTGCAGAGGCAACTAAACGTTGGGTTAAGTAGTTTTTGACACTTGTATTTGGTTATAGCATCCTTGTATTTGATAGAAAATTCAAAGAGTCAAAGTTGTACTAAAGTAGCGATCGCTTGCAACAGGCAGTACACTGCTACTATGCTAAAACTTCCAGAATGCGTAGCCGTAGCCCACCGTAGGCATCGCTGTTTTTTCTACTAGTAAGAGTGCTTTTCTAATGGGAATACTTTATATATAGTAATTCCAACAAATAGAACTCCTGTAGTATGAGCTACTGTACCAATATTGATTGCCTACGTCCCCAAAATTCTAACACTTCTCGTTTTTGCAATAGTTGTGGTCAGGAATTATTACTTAAACAGCGATATCGTCCACTCGCCGTCATTGGAAGCGGTGGCTTTGGGAGAACATTTTTAGCTATTGATGAACATCTTCCAGATCAACCAAAATGTGCGGTCAAACAACTATGTTTTCAAAAGGAAAATACTGAAATTTGGCATAAAGCAGTCAATTTATTTCATCAAGAAGCGCTTCGTCTCAATGAACTAGAACACTCTCAAATACCCAAATTACTAGCGCACTTTGAACAAAATCAAAAGTTTTATATCGTTGAAGAATTAGTCGATGGACAAACACTCGCGCAGGAATTACAAAAAAAAGGCATTTTTCAAGAACCGCAAATTTGGGAAATATTAAAAAGTTTATTGCTCACATTGCAATTTATCCATTCCCGACAAGTAATCCACCGAGATATTAAACCGGAAAATATTATACGCCGTTCGGGTCGAGGAGACCTGGTTTTAATCGATTTCGGAGTTGCTAAATTAGCCAATAACATGAAGCAACTTCGTACAGGCACCATAGTAGGTAGCCCAGAATATATCGCTCCCGAACAAATGCGAGGAAAGGCATTACCAGCCAGCGATCTTTACAGCTTAGGTGTAACATGTATTTACTTACTTACCAATGTTTCTCCCTTTGATTTGTTCGATATTGCTAACGATCGCTGGGTATGGCAAGAATATTTACCAGCAAACAATACTGTTAGCGTTCACCTTGGTGAAATCTTAGATAAACTTTTACAAAATGCTGTTTCGCAACGCTTTCAATCGGCAACAGAAGTTTTACAGATACTGGAGCAACAACCAAAGAAATTGCTAAATATTTTTAATTATCGTACAGTAAATACTATTGATTATACACATTTGCGTGATTTATTAGCAAAAGGAAAATGGGAATTAGCAGATCGAGAAACTTGGGAACTAATGTGTCAAGCACTAGCAAAGCCTAGAGGTAGCTATATATTTAGTAGCGAGCTTGAGAAACTTCCCTGTGAAGATTTGCAAACTATTGACCTTTTATGGGTGAATTACAGTCATAAACGCTTTGGTTTTAGCATACAGACACTTATTTACAAAAACGTTAATGGAGACTATGGAGTTTTTTGTAATCAAGTTGGTTGGCATATATACAATTATAGTTATGCAAATTCAGAATTCGATTTTAGTCTTAAAGCACCAATCGGTCATTTACCCTCACGTATTTGGATTGGTGGTTCTCAACCGTGGCGCTACCCTGATGCTTTAGCTGTAAAATTAGCAGCTTGTGGTATTAGTTAGTTTTGATCAAAAAATTGTTGAATAAATTACTAATAAACCAACGGTTCAGTTAAGGCTAAAACTCTTTATAAAAGTAAAATTTTTAACGAACCGCAGAGGCGCAGAGGGAACAGAGAGAAGAAAAAAATGCTTAACCCAAGCGTATTGACTAATAAACTCCTAGTTTGTAGTGAGCGATTCATCGCTCAAAGCAACGATAATTAGGACTAAAGTCCTCTCTACGAGACGCTATGCGTAGCTTGCTTCCCCGAAGGGGTACACTACAAACTTTAATTGATTTACGTCTAGCTACTTATAACTTAACAGTGAGCTTTGTCGATCGCTCTTCATCTTTATGCCCCAGGTATCGCTCCCCCAATCGTTCTATCCACACCTACCCCTCACCGCTCTTGCGCCCATGCAGGATGTGACCAACCTCTGGTTTATGAAGGTGATTGCCCACTATGGCAGCCCTGACTACTTTTTTACCGAATATTTCCGCGTCAATGATACTTCACGGCTCAATCGTAGCATTCTGGCAGCAATCACCGAAAACGACACTGGTCGTCCCGTTTTTGCGCAAATGATTGGCGAAAGCATTCCAGATTTAGTAAGAACAGCAAAGGAACTCTGCAACTATAATATCGCTGGAGTTGACTTGAACATGGGCTGTCCAGCACCCAGAATCTATCGCAAAAATGTTGGGGGTGGATTGCTGCTGTTGCCGGAAAAAGTGGATCGGATTTTGGGAGAACTACGGCAAGCAGTTAGCGATCGACCTTTGACTGTCAAGATGCGCGTAGGCTTTGAAAATACAGATAATTTTTACAAAATTCTAGATATCATCGATCGCCACAGCATTGATTTGCTAAGTTTGCATGGTCGCACGGTGAAAGATATGTACCACGGGGCAGTGAAATATGATTTAATCGCTGAAGCAGTCAGACGAGTCCATTGTCCAGTGCTTGCTAATGGCAATATTAACTCGGCAACAACTGCTGTTGAAGTGCTTTCTCAAACGGGCGCGGCGGGTGTTATGGTGGGACGCTGGGCGATCGGGAATCCTTGGCTTTTTAATCAAATTCGCCAAGCTTTGCGAAGAGAACCGATCGCACCCGTTCCTTTGGCGGAGGTACGCAACTATATCGATCGTTTATGGCAAACTCCCACAGCAGCAACTATGCCAGAGCGATCGCGCGTAGGCTACCTGAAAATGTTCCTCAACTACATTGCTCTGAGTGTTGACACTGAAGGTCATTTTTTACGGTTGATGCGACATACTTCTACTGAGGCAGAACTGTTTAACCTCTGTGATCGCGTTCTCCTGACTGATTTGACGAAAACTTTAGCTCTAGCACCCTCCTTGAGCGTGTAATATCGGGCGTTGTAGATTTGGCTGTGATTGTAGTAGTTCACAACCACTGGAATCCCTATTATCTAACTCGAAGGGGTCAATCACGCCTTGTGTCGCTCCAAGGCTTCGAGAACTCAAAGCCTTGGAGGAAATTGAGCAAAAATCTTGGTAATGTCTCTGTTTTTTTTCTAAAGTACTACTAGCTAGGCAGTTACAAAATTTCTGGCAATAGTAATGTAAAATAATTATCTGGATGATGTGTGGTTGAAATCTATAACCTAAACAAAATCTAAATTACTCAAGGCTGAGAGTTGGGAAACTCCGGTGAAATTCCGGGACTGTGCCGCAGCTGTGATGGGATGACCCAAGTCAGAATGCCAACTCTCAGGATGTTCTCAAGACACACTCACCGTCTACTCCCTGCGTTGCACGGGGAAGGAGTTCTAAATTTGGTTTCTAGATTTGCCACTTGTCCTGGCTTGTTTTATGCTACTCCCGCCGCAGATGGGATATTGTCTCGCGTTAGAATACCAGGTGGAATTATTAGTAGTCAGCAGTGCCGTGCGATCGCAGATATAGCAGAACAGCACGGTGGCGGCTATCTAGATGTGACTAACCGAGCTAACCTGCAAGTTCGTGAAATCCGCACAGGGATAAATGCTGAGGTTCTGAAGTACCTACAAAATATGGGATTGGGTTCTGACAATACTGTTGTAGACCAAATCCGCAATATTATGACCAGTCCAACTGCTGGTATCGATCCCCAAGAATTAATCGACACTCGCCCCTTTGTCCAAGGTTGGGATGATTATATTGCTGCACATCCGGCGCTTTCGGGACTGTCGGCCAAATTTAGCGTTTGCTTTGATGGTGGTGGGATAATTCAGGTGTGCGATCGCTTGAATGATATCGCCTTTGTAGCTGTCTTACTTAACGATAATGTTTATTTTCGCCTCTATCTCAGTGTCGGCAAGAAGGGTCAACCGCCCAGCGATACGGGAATTTTGTTACCACCAGAGGACTGTTTGCCCGTCTTAGCAGCTTTGACGGATGTCTATCTAGCTTATAGTCATACTACGAGTAAGCGGCGGCTACGTTTGAGAGAGTTATTGAATACTTTGGGTTGTGAAAATTATCTCCAGGAAGTTGAGCAGCGTCTACCTTTTTCTCTTTTGTACAGTGAAATCAGAAAAGACCTAACCCCCCAACCCGCTTCCCTTGCAGGGAAGGGGGAGAAATTCTCCCCTCTCCTTGTAGGAGAGGGGTTGGGGGAGCGGTCAAATGCGAAATATCAGCATATTGGCATCCATCCCCAACGTCAGCAAGGCTTATTTTACATTGGTGTCGTCTTGCCCCTTGGCCGATTGGAGAGTAGACAGATGCGGGGTTTAGCAGATTTAGCAGCAAAATACGGTAGTGGAACTCTCAGGCTAACCCCTTGGCAAAATTTGCTCCTTACAGATATTCCTCAGCAATGGGTTGCTGATGTCCAAAGTGAAATTGCTTTATTAGAATTAGATTCCTCTGCAACCAACATCAAGGGTGGATTGGTTGCCTGTTCTGGAAAAAAGGGTTGCGCCGCTTCTGCCACTGACACTAAAAGTCATGCGTTGGCATTGGCAGAGTATCTTGAAACTCGCGTTACTCTCGATTACCCAGTTAATATCCACTTCACTGGCTGCGAAAAATCTTGTGCCCAGCATAGCAAAAGTGATATTACTCTCCTCGGCGTCAGCATTGAGGCTGACAATCGAACTGTGGAAGGCTATCACATTTATGTTGGTGACACCAATCAGAAATTCGGACGTGAACTATATCAATATGTAACTTTTGCCGAACTACCTGTATTAATAGAGCGGATGCTATATGTATATAAAATTCAACGCTTAAATTCTGATGAGTCCTTTGGAGAATTTGCTAATGGATATCCAATAGCACAATTACAGCAGTTATTTAATAAACACTTAGAAAATAGAACCACAGATAAATACAGATGATTGATTCCTCGCTTTCTCTGACTCTGCGTTCTCTGCGTCTCTGTGGTTAGTTAAATTAGGTATTTTTCTATTAAAAAAGAAGTATCTATAGTAACTAACAAATCAATCCAAAATTTAAAATCTAAAATCCAAAATTGAATGTCCGACTATATCCGAGATGCCAACGAAATTTACCGTAATTCTTTTGCAATTATCCGGTCAGAAGCGAACTTAGATGTGTTGCCACCAGATGTAGCAAAAGTTGCTGTGCGTCTAATTCATGCCTGTGGGATGACGGATATTGTCACTGACTTGGGATATTCACTAACAGCAGTACAATCCGCAAGGGCAGCACTGGCAGCAGGAGCGCCAATTCTGTGTGATTGCCGAATGGTTGCCGATGGCGTTACCAGGCGGCGGTTGTCTGCAAACAATCAAGTTATCTGTACCCTTAACGAACCAGAAGTGCCAGAACTTGCCCAGCGTATGGGTACTACAAGGTCGGCGGCAGCTCTAGAATTATGGCGATCGCACCTGGAAGGATCGGTAATTGCAATTGGCAATGCGCCCACAGCACTATTCCGACTGTTAGAAATGCTCGATGAAGGAGCGCCCAAACCCGCGATTATCTTGGGCTTTCCAGTGGGGTTTGTCGGTGCAGCGGAATCGAAAGCCGCACTGGCAGCAGATAGCAGGAATGTACCATTTTTAACCTTACACGGTCGGCGCGGTGGAAGTGCGATCGCGGCAGCAGCAGTTAACGCCCTGGCAACGGAGGAAGAATGAATATGCAACCCAAAGGTCGTCTCTATGGAATTGGTGTCGGCCCGGGCGATCCCGAATTATTGACTCTGAAAGCGCTGCGGCTATTACGTGCGGCTCCTGTGGTAGCTTATCAATCAGCCACAGATAAAGAAAGTATCGCTAGAGCGATCGTGGCGCAGTATCTTCCTGGCAATCAAATCGAGGTGCTATTTCATCTCCCACGCGCTTTGGAACCAGAAAAAGCAAAGTCTATTTATGACCAGGAAATTGAACCAATCGCCGACCATTTAGCAGCAGGTCGAGATGTTGTAGTGCTATGTGAGGGCGATCCATTTTTCTATGGTTCCTTCATGTATCTGTTCACACGGTTATGTGACCAATACGAAACAGAAGTTGTCCCCGGAGTTTCCTCGCTAATGGCTTGTCCGGTAGCCTTGGGTGTACCTTTCACTTACTACACGGATATTCTCACAGTCTTACCCGCTCCATTGCCAGCAGAAGAACTGACTACACATTTGTTAATGACTGATGCAGCAGCAATTATGAAACTAGGTCGTCACTTTACCAAAGTACGAGATATCCTGCATAAATTAGGGTTAGCATCACGGGCAAGATATATTGAGCGGGCATCAACATCACAGCAACGCATTATACCCTTAGATGAAGTCGATCCAGATAAAGTCCCCTATTTCTCAATGATTGTGATCCCAACTAAGAATCGACTATAAACCAAAAATCAATACAGTTGAGTTAAGCATTTCTTCGTTATCTTCTTTTTTTTAATTTTAGCGATCGGATTTGCTGGATTTGGATAAATTTATAATACGTACAAAACTGATAAATACAAGACGCGATGAATCGCGTCTCTACAAGGGGGATCAAAAAAAACGGTCGCATTCCCATTCTGCAAACAATATTAATTGGCGTAAATGCCGAAAACCGCGTTCGCATAATGACCAACAAGTAGGCATCATTGCATCGTGAATGATGCCAATTGCTTTGCGATGATTTAGACTTTACCATAAATACTTCAAAAAAAATTGATGGCTTCTAATAGCACCTTCACTCCTGATACGATCGCTGCTGGCTTTCATGCCCTGTCTGACCCCCTACGGATTCAGGTATTAGAACTGCTACGCTCTCAAGAGCTATGCGTCTGTGACCTGTGTGACCACCTGGGAACCACGCAATCTAAACTGTCTTTTCACCTCAAAACCCTGAAAGAAGCGGGTTTAGTTCGCGCTCGTCAAGAAGGGCGCTGGATTTACTACAGCCTCAATTTGCCCCAATTTGTTGCTCTAGAGCAGTATCTAGCAGAATTCCGCCGTTTTAGCCCCATATTACCTATTCGTCCCCCCTGCGAGCCTTAAATATTCATCAATTTTTTTTGTAATATTTTGTTTAATTTTAGTTTTATCGGCATTTACAAATCAACTTTTTTTGAAATGATAGATATATACTCTTGATATAACTCACGAATTTTAGATTTTCAATTTTGGATGTTGGATTGAATAATCTGAAATTCCTGCTCAAAGCTCCTGCATTCATGTATGGGGTTAATTGTAATGAACAAAAAAACTTCAAAACGCCTCTCCTTTATTGACCGCTTCCTAACCTTGTGGATTTTTTTAGCAATGTCTATCGGTGTTGGTCTAGGCTATTTCTTTCCTGGAGTAGAAGCCTTTATCAACCAGTTTCAGGTGGGAGCAACCAATATACCGATCGCCATTGGGTTAATTTTGATGATGTATCCGCCCTTAGCCAAGGTGCGGTATGAAGAATTAGGGGATGTATTTCGCAACGGAAAAATTCTTGGTGTTTCACTAATTCAGAATTGGATCATTGGGCCAATTTTGATGTTTGCTCTGGCAGCTATCTTCTTACATAATTACCCAGAATACATGACGGGATTGATTTTGATTGGATTAGCTCGGTGTATTGCAATGGTAGTGGTGTGGAGTGACTTGGCACGAGGTAATACAGAGTACACGGCTGGATTGGTTGCCTTCAACAGCATATTTCAAGTTATCTTTTATAGTCCTTATGCCTGGTTTTTCATCACTGTACTGCCGCCACTGTTTGGCTTACAAGGTAGTGTTGTGAATGTCAGTATTGCCGAGATTGCCAAAAGTGTGTTTATCTATCTTGGTATTCCCTTTTTAGCTGGATTTTTCACACGTTACTTCTTAGTAAAAGTGAAAAGTAAGCAGTGGTATCACGAGGAATTTGTGCCTAAAATCAGCCCCATTACACTTATTGCTTTATTATTTACAATCGTCGTTATGTTCAGCTTGAAAGGGAATTTGATTGTTCAGATCCCCTTCGATGTGGTGAAGATTGCAATTCCGTTGATCGTCTACTTCATCATCATGTTTTTGGTCAGCTTTTACATGGCTTGGCGCGTTAAAACAGACTATTCTAGAGCCGCAAGTGTCGCGTTTACATCGGCAGGAAATAATTTTGAATTAGCGATCGCAGTTGCGATCGCAGTATTTGGCATTAATTCGGGTGTTGCTTTTGCAGCTGTTGTCGGCCCCCTGGTGGAAGTGCCTGTATTGATTGGTCTGGTTAATGTGGCTTTCTGGTTTGAAAAACGTTATTTTTCGCCATCTGAATCGAGAATCTTTTAAATTGAGTCAAATTATTCGGAGGATTTGAACCATGAAACGTGTGATGTTTGTCTGCAAAAAGAATTCTGCCCGTTCCCAAATGGCGGAAGGTTTTGCTAAAACTCTTGGTAAAGGAAAGATTGCAGTGATTAGCTCTGGGTTAGAAGCAAGTCAGGTTAGACCAGAAGCGATCGCAACTATGAAAGAAATTGGTATCGACATTACCGATCAACACTCCAAACCCCTCAATGATTTCCAAGCACAAGACTTTGATGTAGTGATTTCTTTGTGTGGCTGTGGGGTGAATTTACCGCCTGAATGGGTTGTGCGGGAAGTGTTTGAAGACTGGCAGTTAGACGATCCAGCAGAACAACCAGAAATTTTTCCGAGAGTCCGCGATGAGATTAAAGAACGGGTCACTCAATTAATTGAGTCTGTAAATAAAGAATTTACAACTGCTTGATAAATATTACTTGTAGTACTGGGATGAAACTAAGGCTCGAACACAATGGAGCAAGAAACAATTCAACCAATTTCAGAGAACCTCTGGTGGGTGATTTTTGCGAGAGTTGGAAAAGAATAAGCAATTACCATGACAACATTTGACCATCCCCCCAGAATTTTATTTTTGTATGGCTCCCTGCGTGAGCGTTCCTATAGCCGCCTCTAGGCAGAGGAAGCCGCACGCATCATTGAAGAATTTGGGGCAGAGGTAAAGTTTTTCGATCCCCGCGAACTGCCAATCTACGGCAGCGTACTTGACACCCACCCGAAGGTGCAGGAGTTGCGCCAATTAAGCTTGTGGTCAGAAGGCCAAGTCTGGTCTAGCCCAGAACTACACGGTCAGATTGCTGGTATTATGAAAAATCAAATTGATTGGATTCCGCTTAGTATTGGAGCCGTTCGCCCGACTCAAGGGAGAACTTTAGCTGTCATGCAAGTAAGCGGCGGATCTCAGTCTTTTAACGCTGTCAACACATTAAGAATTCTTGGACGCTGGATGCGGATGTTCACGATCCCCAATCAATCGTCAGTGGCTAAAGCATATCAAGAGTTTAACGAAGACGGGACTATGAAGGATTCGCCCTACCGCGATCGCGTTGTCGATGTGATGGAAGAACTTTACAAATTTACCTTGCTATTGCGTGACAAAGTTGATTATCTTACAGACCGCTATAGCGAACGTAAGGAAAAAGCTGCCAAAGAGACAATCAAGATAGCTTCTCAATCTCTTGAAATTAACTCTAATAAAACAAATTGACTATTGAGTATCAAAAAAAAAGATAACCTCCTGGCAGATTGAACCAGGAGATTTAAAAAAATTGATTCATCTTTACAAGCGTTGTAGCAGACTCAAACCGTGGCTATCAGTACCACAGGTATTGAAAAGAAAGTATTCATCAGCCAACTTTTGCACTTGTTCTGATTCCAATACGCTGGGTTTCCAAGGGTTAGGGTTATTGTAGGCGTAGAAAGTTTCCACGCCATCAATGCCCTTTTCGGATGCAGCTGGAATTAAGTCAAAAAGCGATCGCTTATAACGAGCTGGATGAGCCAGAACTGCCAATCCCCCAGCCTCATGAATAGCGGCAATCACGTTACTTGCCTGATATTCTTGCCCTGTAGTCGGCCTTCTTTGCAGATAGGGTTTCATACTAGGGTGTTCTATGGCAAAAGCGTAAGCCAAAATGTGAACTTCTATATTCAAAAGGTTGGCATTGATTTCCACGCCACTCCACAGGTGAGGAGTTGTTGCATGAGGATTATTCCACTTCCAATCTTCTAACCAAGCAAGGCCTGCTTGATAGCCGATAATACCATGATGATCGGTGATGGCTAACCCTTTTAGCCCAATAGCGATCGCCTGCTCCATCAATGCACTAGGCTGCAATCTACCATCCGAGTAGACAGTGTGCATGTGAAAGTTGAATAACCTTGGACAACTATGTGCATCAATGTTACGGAATACTTGCTTTAAAAGTTCTGCCGAAGTTGTAGTACGGGCCAAATTTACAGCCATAACCCCCTCTGAAGAAAAATATATATCCTTAACACACCAAAATGTACATCTCTGGATGAGAAAGAACCAACACTAAAAATTAGTATCGGCTGCTACTTTCTCAGCTTTCTCAGCAAATTTTTCAATATGTTAAGACTACGTTAGCAAATCTTAATCTCAGTAGTCATGGGTAATTTGCACTACTTTTATATCTAGTAGTAGTAAATATTACACCTAAATTTTCATAAATGCGCCTATAACATCTGTGTTAAATGACTTATAAAATAAAGGTTTAGTAGAGTAATTATTTCTAATCAGCCTGAAATGCAAATTGATTTTGTGTGTCAAAAATATTATTTATCTCAGTAATTATAGCTTTTTTCTAACCAATAATGACTTTAGCTACCGCATAAGTGAGTCTAAAATAGCTTTGAGAAAACTGGCGATGTCTACGACGGGCTATGCCTACGCTTGGGCTGCATTATACCCCTCGCGCAATTCCAAAAGAATCTCCCTTTAAGGTGACTCCAAGGGGTTCTACCACCACCTGACGGGAAAGGGACGCTTCAACTCTTCCGGCAATCACAGCCGAAAGTTGATGTTCTCTTGCAAGCAGGACAATTCGCTCTGCATCCTGCTCTGACTCTGTATAGAATGCGAATCCTGCACCGTAATTGAACACTGAAAGCATCGTCTCGGCCCCGCCCTCAAGATGACTTTCAACAAATGTAAATATCTCAGGTACTGGGAGCATCGTTTCAATGACATATCGAAGCGGCTTTACCGACCGCATCAGCTTTTGCCAGCCATGACCAGTGATATTTTCCATCGCTGTGGGACGAATTCCTTCGCCAAGCACCGCCTGTACAAGCGGCGTGTAAAGATATGATGCAGCATTCATCGCTTCCCAGAACTCCTGCCCACTGGGAAGTTTTGTTCTATAGCCATCAGGAAGCGACTCGGCAAGCTTTCGCAGTGGGGTAAAGCCGTTCTCATGGGGGCCTGAACTTTCGACCAGAACAATGGTATTTCCGGCATCCAGACGCGAACTATCAATAGGAGCGACACCAGCCGGCATAACCCCAAAAACCGAGCCGGCGATGTCGAGCCGCCCTGGAATCATCTTGGTTTTTAGTTGAGGAGTTTCCCCTGAGAGATAGACACACCCGACTCGTTTGCACCCCTCAACTACTCCATCAAGAAACCCATCAAGGAAAGCGGGGGTAAAAATTGTTTCAGGAGTACTCGACGGCAGATAAAGACCGAGAAGTATAGTCTGCATACCTGAAGTTGCGGCATCGTTCGTCAGACACGAGATGATCTTAATACCAATATTCCACCAGAATCGTCTAAGTTCTTCTTCGGAAAGATCGTCAGGGCGGGTATCGTCTGCGGTGCCCAGTCCTTCGGGCACAAGTGTCATCGAAAGTTCTCTAGCCCCAGCCTCTAGAAACGGAGCGAGGTTGAAGCTGAAAGCGTTAGCACTTGCTCCAAGACCCGATGCGGGGACGATGCCATAAGCGCTTGCAAAGCCAAGTGTGCGTTTTGCGGCATCGATGAAGCGTCGTTTTGCAGCATCGAGAGTATCGTAATCGACTTGATCGAGAGCTTGAGCCATCAGGTTGCGTTTTAAGTTAGGAGTTAGGAGTTAGGAGTTAAAAGTTAGGAAAACTCATAACTCATAACTCCTCACTTTAAAATACCTCATCTTCAATACCACGCCACCATTCACCCAATTTCATCAAGTCTTGGTAAATATCTTCTAATTCTTTGGTGTAGACATCATTTGTCAGTGTGGCTCGACGCTCTTGCAATTTTTTGAGGCGAAGTTGTACCAATACCCAAGGTTTAGAGATACTATTTGTTGCTTCGATGTATTGCGCTAGTTCTTTGCTATCCATATATTTTATATTTTGATTTCCCACCATCCCCTCAATGCCTAACCAAAAACAGTCACGATACTAGTACAATGTCCAAGCTAGTTTTCAGGGTTTGTAGTAAGCACTTCAGTGCTTAGAAAATAAGGACTAAAGTCCCTACTACGAACTCGTTTACCCATCAATTTAAACTTGACTGACTACTGTCGTGACTGCTGACAAGGGTGTTAACTGAATTATTTCTACTTTAAATATCTGGCACAATCTACGTAGCCGCAAAGCAGCTGGCTAAAACACATTGCAGCCAGTTCAAAACTGCCAAGTAATTAAGCTTTAGCCAAGTTTTCACCAGCAAAGTCCCAGTTGACCAAGTTTTCTAAGAAATTCTTGATGAACGCTGGACGGGCGTTTTTATAGTCAATGTAGTAGGCGTGTTCCCAAACATCCAAGGTTAAGAGTGCCTTCTTACCATGAGCTAGGGGATTTTCTGCATTTGGTGTTTTGATCACCTTTAGCGTACCACCATCATCGATCAGCCAAGACCACCCACTGCCGAATTGAGTTGCAGCCGCGTTAGAGAACTCTTCCTTGAATTTGTCAAAGCTACCAAAATCTTTATCGATTTTGGCTGCGAGTTCACCTGTAGGTGCGCCACCACCTTGTGGTTTCAAAGAATTCCAGAAGAAAGTGTGGTTCCAAACTTGGGCAGCGTTGTTGAAGATTCCCACCTTAGAGGAGTCTTGGAAGGAAATTTTGATCACTTCTTCCAGGGACTTATCAGCAAGTTCTGTACCTTCAGTGAGCTTGTTGAGGTTGTCTACATAAGCTTTGTGATGCTTGCCATAGTGATACTCGAAAGTTTCCGCTTTCATACCAAAAGGCTCGAGAGCATCCTTTTCAAAGGGTAGTGGGGGCTGTACAAATGCCATTGTGTCAAATCCTCTCTTTATCGGTTTCCAGTTCTAAGCTATTGCAGAAGCTTGAGACATTAATAGCTTTTATTTTCAGGAGTTTTACGTCTTTGATCGTGGAACATAAAACTTAACATCGTCATTCTACTACCAAAGTGAAACGAAAAACAAAGTCTTTCTCTAATAAGTAAAATAAGTTAAATCGCTTGTATGCAATCACTATAAATAAAAATGGCTAATATTTCATACATAAAGACATGTATTACAATCTGATTTGAAACACATCAATTGCAAAGCTTATATTTTGGAATTTTCTTATAAATGGCAGACTTCTTAGTTCAGAAATCATTCAGGAGTGCTATGACAATTGGTATTAATTAATTAAAAGCAGCAATTAAAGCTTTGGAACTTCTATCTTTAGTAAGATTAATTGCTATTTAAATAATCAGTCTAAAGCTGGATGACTTAATTTTAAAATAAGTTGTTAATTAAAATAATCGACCTAAATTTATTTAAATAAAATAATCAAAAAGAAAAACTATCTAATATCTGTCTAGATTTTGGCACTGTCTCTGGGTGCAGGAAATCTAGAGTTAGGAAGGCAGGGCAGTGCAGCCGCATCATGTCAATAAGATTATTTCATTATCAATAAACTCCAAAACCATCTGATTAATATCTGCTTATTGACAAAGATTTTAGAGATTGTCTTGAGGCTTAGACAATTAAATCAAACAGTAAATGCTGTTTTTTTCGTTGATTCTTAACCTGGTTACGAGAAAAAAGTACAATTTGGATGCGTTTGCCTTAGAGTCTGCCCAATACTGCTCGGGTTATGCATTTTTAACTCGGAATTGGATTTTGGGAAAAGGTTAAAGGGTAAAGGTTAAAGGTTTTTTGTTTCCCCTTTCCCGCAACCCCATTCCCCAAAACTCGACAAGTATTGAGAGTCTGCCCTCTTTACAAAGCACAAAAAGAAACTAATGAAACACTTTACCCTGTTTACTTTTCTGTATCTAGTAGCAGGAGTTTGCTTAACGGCGATCGCACTTGGGCATCCTGACATCACTCCAAACGATAAAATAACCCTGCTAATTAATGCTGGACTGTTATACCTTGTCACTGTGCTTAGTACCTTTCAATTTTGGCGACAACGCTTAATACACCGCCAAGAGAGACTGCGCGATAAACCTGCTTGGGATCGGAATTTTTTCATGATCTTACTTTCACTCATCATTGGATTTACGCTTTTTACAGCGATCCCTGACTTGGTGAATCACAACTGGGCAATAGAGGTGATTGCCAGAGTATCTGTCGCGCCACTGCTCATCCTGACAAGTACAGAACAACTCTTAATTAGAAGCCAAAATCGGCAATAATCCAATACGGTTCAGTTAAGGCTAAAATTCTTTGCTAAAGTCAATTTTTTTAACGTAGACGCAAAGCGGCTTGCCGCAGGCTATCACTAAGGACGCGTTCGTGCAGCGTCTCGTAGAGAAAGACGCAAGAGAAGAGAAGAAATGCTTAACTGAACTGTATTGGGCAATAATCCTGATTAGGGACATGCAAAAATTAAATTATCCATTTTTCAGAGCGAAGACCATAATTGTATTCTTACTCCTCTGCCTCCTCTGCTTCCTCTGCTCCCCCTGCTTGCCAAAGCGATTGATTATTTTTTTATTTGGAAGTCCTTTACAGGTATTTTCTTTATTAGTAACCAGAAGAGTACAACAAAAGTGGGAGACAAGGTGACAGTAGCAGAGATTGATTAAATGGTTGTTCCCTTGTCTCCTTGCTCTCTTCGATGACACTACTCAGATAGACGTTGCTGGTAGTAGTTAACTATTTTTGCCGTCACTTCAGACACGGCTAAACCATCAGTTTGAAGTTCGATCGCATCTACTGCTTTTTGCAAAGGAGAAACTTTGCGTGTACTATCTTTCCAGTCACGTTCGGCAATGTCGTGTTCCAGCTGCTCTAGACTCACTTCAGGTTGACCTTGGGTGTTAAAGTCTTGCTGGCGGCGACGGGCGCGTTCACTTACAGAAGCGGTTAAGAAAATTTTCACTTCGGCATCAGGAAATACGTGAGTACCAATATCCCGACCTTCAGCGACTAAACCACCTTTTTTACCCCAGCTTTGTTGTTGTTTAACCAGTGCTTGACGGACAGCGCTTTGTGCCGCGATCGCAGATACTTGAGATGTTACCTCAATGGTGCGAATTACCTGGGTAACATCAGTACCGTCAATCCAAACCCGCACAGATGATTGTAAATCCTGGGTGGGAGTAAGTTCAATTTTACACTGATTAGTTAATTGGGCGATCGCACACTCATCGTCAATCGCAATCCCCTTTTGCAGTACTAACCAAGTGACAGCACGGTACATTGCTCCTGTATCTAAATACACTAAATTCAGGTTTGCTGCCACTTGCCGCGCCACTGTAGATTTTCCAGCCCCAGCTGGGCCATCAATGGCGATAATGGGTTGACGATCGCGCAATATAATATTGTCAATCAAACGTGTAGCACCAAGACGAGCTGCGATCGCCAACATTCCTTCCTCCTCAACTTTTTCTAAAGACATCAACGTAGTCGGTTCAACCAATTCAATATATTCCACTGAGACCGTGCTGACCATTGCCACTTCTTGCTGTACCACTGCTATCAACTTGTTACTATTGCGATCACCTGCTTTGAATGCAGCTTCAGCTCGTCGCAAACCCCGATATAACACCGCTACTTGCTCTTTTGCCGTTGCAGTCAAATATTGATTGCGAGAACTGAAGGCCAGACCCGACGCTTCCCGTACTGTTGGACAAGCAACAATTTCTACTGGCAAATTTAAGTCAGCTACTAAGCGTTTAATAATTGCTAGTTGCTGACCATCCTTTTGACCAAAGTAGGCACGGTCAGGCTGTACCAAGTTGAAAAGTTTGGTAACAATCGTAGCGACACCCTGAAAGTGACCCAGCCGAGAACGACCACACAAGCCTGTCATCATAGCAGATGGGGGGATAACTTGTGTAACCTTTGATTCTTGTATACTCTTCTGGGGAACTGCCATCTCTTCAGGACTCGGTGCAAAAATTGCATCTACCCCAGCTTGTTCGCAAAGTTGTTGGTCTTGCTCTAAAGTGCGGGGATAGCGTTGATAATCCTCATTAGGAGCAAATTGCAGGGGATTGACGAAAATACTCACAATCACCGTCGAATTTTCGTGCCGCGCCCGTTGGATTAAGCTTAAATGACCTTGATGCAAATTTCCCATCGTTGGCACCAGACCGACTGCCGTCTGATACCAGCCAGTCATCTCATCTAGTCTCAGATCCTCAGTAACCGCAATTAGCTTGTTTTCTGAGCAGCGTTTAGTTAAATAGCAGCGTAAAGCTGCGACTGTTGTCAGCAGGCGCACAAAAATACCCCTAATTCTTATCGATCCCTCCCCCGTTAGTTTATATCCGAAATAGAGGGAAGAGTTGATTGAACTAGGGGAATTAAGTGATACGGAACTTGGATTGGGGATTGGGCATTGGGGATTGGGGATTGGGCATTGGAAAAACCCCTATTCCCTATTCCCTAATAATTATTTCCCTAAGACTTCAATATGTACTGGTGCAACACCACTGCCCATCATTCCCAAAATTCGAGCTGCGCCGGCAGATACGTCAATGACTCGACCCCGAATGTATGGGCCTCGGTCATTAATTCGCAGCACTACAGAACGACCGTTGCGGGTATTGGTTACACGCACTTGCGTACCAAAGGGTAGGCTGCGATGAGCAGCAGTCATTGCTTCTGGGTTGAATCTCTGACCGCTTGCAGTCTTAGTACCAGAACCGTCATAGCCGTAAAAAGAAGCCATACCTCTCAAAGTGGCTTGCACTACTCCGACGGCAACTTGTTGAGGCAGCTTTGGTATTGAGACTGGTTGACGGACTGGTAAATTCGCAATCTCTTTTAGGGGAGATGCATTACCTAGTAGCCTCCGCAAGCGATTGGTTGCTTGCAATGCATCTTGCGCTAGATCGTTGGTACTACCTGCTAATCGCGTACCTTCGCTGATTTCGACCAACTCTTCGCCATTAATTTTAATTACATAGCGATCGCCATTTTGTTGGACAGGAACACTTTTGTTTTCTGCTTGATTGGCAGTAGATTTTTCCCCTGCTTTCCAACTAACGGTAATCTTACTCCCGTCCACGTTTTCCCGATTCAACTGGTTGATCTTAGCTGCGATTACACCAGCTATCTGAACCGGGTCATTGTCAGCGGAGCTAATCTGGTTACTCGCATCTGTTATGTTGCCAGTATTTAATGCATTTGATGAATTGCTAGCAATAAGGGCGTACCCTTGTACGCCCCCAGTATTGCCAATTGCACCAACTTTTTTAGTCTCAAGATTCGTATTTGATACAGAACTCAAAAAGGTGAGAACAGGTATATTTTTGATAAAAAGGGTTGCCGCCTTACGTCCTCTAATGTTGTGAGGATGAATTTCTGTAATCACAGCATCCAAGGTTTGTTTCCCTGCTCTGGATTGGTACTCTCCCACCTTAACCACGTCAGGGGCAGGTGATTTTTGGGATGCTAGCGCATTTCCCTTGGTGGTTTGAGTGCAACCGACTGAGGGTATTCCCAAAACAGTCAGAAACAGGGCAACAATAGTCCACAAATGTCTTTGATTCATGCGTCCGTTTTTGAAAGCGACTGTAGAACTTAAAGTTTTATAACTCGCGGGATTTACCACTAATGAAAGTGATTTCCCTTTTGAAAAACTCGAACTTGTTCCGTTTTCACTTTGTTCTTTATAACTGCAACAGACTAGCACGAACCTTTTGGCTTGGGGATCAGGGTTTTAGCGTAACTATCTGCCACTTTCTCAAATTCCAATTCCAATTTAAAGGGCGAAACCTTTCTCAAAAGCGGACTTTAGCTGTGTAACGCTTTTTTCCGTAAGTCAAAAATTTCTTCAAAAAACTTTACGCTTATTTCACATTAAAGTGGCGATACCCTATTTACATCAGTTCTAAAGGCTCGCTACTACCCGTGTATTCTATGTCACATCTAATTGGGTTATTCCCTATAAGAAATTAATATAACTTTAATTAAATAGCATCGGCATAAATGCTTAAAATCATTTATTTAATGAAATATTTAGATTTAACTATGAACAAGTGGTGATATGAGTTACATCTTAAATAATTATGCAAATTAGTTTGAATTTAATATCTTTTTTCAAAGTTTTTTCTACTTACATCAATCATTACTTTTGTTCTCCATAACTAAACTGATGTTGGTGATAAATATCACTAATTATCACCGTATTGCTGAGTATAAAAAAAAGGACAATACTCAAATTAATATTTTTCAGGATTAATGACTTAAAAATTAAGAAAACTTTGCGCTCGCACGGATAACAGATGTTGCGTGTACTAAAAATGACAGCCTATATTGTCTATCCTCAGTAATTGCTCAAGTATGATCTTTTATATCAAGCTATTTTTGACAAAATCTTTGTAACAGTAGGGATGTACACCTGCACCTCTTCTATATATAGTAGGTATTTTGGGAAATGCTATCAGCCTAATGACAAACCAAATACATTCAGGAGATTTAGAAATAGAACCATCGCCATTAAAAGCTTTTCTCAACGAGTTGCATTCCCAGTACAAGTCTTTGCAAGAGGGTGCAGTAGCGAAATACATTCCCGAACTGGCAAAGGCAAACCCAGATTTGTTCAGCATTTGCATTGTGACAGTAGATGGTCAGGTTTATAAAGTTGGAGACTACGAGCAACTTTTTACCATTCAGTCAATTTCCAAGGTGTTTGCTTATGGACTTGCCTTAGAAGATCATGGACTGGATTATGTTTTAACTAGAGTTGGCGTTGAACCGACGGGAGATGCATTCAATGCGATTGTTTTGGATGAGCAATCGAAGCGACCTTATAATCCAATGGTAAACGCTGGAGCGATCGCCACCACTAGCTTAATCAAAGGTTCCGGCCCAACTGAACGCCTCAATCGGATGCTAGATATGTTTCGCCGATATATTGGCCGCGACGTATTCGTTGACATTTCAGTTTTTACCTCAGAACGCAGTACAGGGCATCGTAACCGCGCAATGGCGCATTTGATGCTTAACTTTGGCATGATTGACCGAAACATCGAAGAGGCGCTGGATCTTTATTTTCAGCAGTGTGCTGTGATGGTGAATTGTCAAGACTTAGCAGTGATGGCGGCTACCCTTGCGAACAGAGGTATTAACCCCATCACCAAAGAACGGGCGGTAGATAAGCGTTACATCAAAGATATTTTAAGTGTTATGTATACCTGTGGAATGTACAACTTTGCAGGTGAGTGGGCTTATAAAATTGGGATTCCGGCGAAAAGTGGGATTTGTGGTGGGATTATCGCCGTTGTACCCAATAAAATGGGCATTGGAGTTTTTTCACCGTTGTTGGATATGCGTGGTAATAGTGTGCGGGGGGTAAAGGTTTGTGAAGAACTTTCCCAACGGTTAGGTTTACATCTATTTGATTGTTCAGGTCAAGAGTGAATTGGAAGGTATTGGGTAGAGGGGAGAATAAATACTGTCTCCCAACTCCCAACTCAGCACGGGCTAAACCCTAGCTATCCGCTAACAGCACTCATCACTCAGAACTCTTCTGCTTGCGGAAGTGGGAAGATTTCACCAGCTAAATAAGCTTGAAAGTGCTTTTGGAAATACAACCAGGAAGTCATATCTTCCCCATCTATCAATGCTTTTGGGGCTTGTTTATATAGAGGAATACGGTTATTAATTTCGTCTTGTAGCACGGGGGGCAGTTCTGTTAAACCATTGACTTTGCTACCAACAGCACTGTAGATCAGTTGACCAGGGCGATCGCCCATTTTCATCCAGGGAAGCCATTGACCAATCCGATCCCAACTTAGTTTGAGTTCAGAAACAGAGGGAAGTGCTGGGTTGAATAAATCTGCGGTTGGCACAGTTAATTTAAACAATTCCGCTGCCTGATAAATTGGATTTGGGCTGTATTCAGCAAATTTGCGATCGTCTGCTAGGGGATTGGGGTAATAAGGAAATATATCAAAAACGAAGGTTGTGCTGTCACCGTCTACTTGTGCGGGGAAATTTCCCTCAAACTTTCCCTGTACAGGATTATTGGCAACGTGAATCACCGGAACTGTCTCGCCTGTCCAAGGATTCTCCCATTTGGGTAAAACCTCATCTGTTTTTGGGTTGAGGTAGTAAGTTAGTTCCCTAGAAGTAAAATCCCAACTACCTTCTGCTGTGGGAATACATCGGCTAACGCTTAATCCCAGCATCTTAAACAAGAGTTGTCTTTTCTCACCGGGGATAAAGGCGTAAATTTTACCTTTCCAAATCAGGAAAGTGGATTCAGTAGGGTCAAGGGAAGAACGAGTTTTAACCCAGTGCTGCGCTTCAAGTTCTTGAATTTGGGCAACCATCTAAAGCATCCTTAGTATTTGGATAACAAAAGGATAAGCTAACCAGCATTCAAGTTGCATCTTTAGAAGTTAAAAGGTAGGGGAGGGATAAAAGAAATATATTTTGGAATACAATAATGAGTCTTTGGGGACTTCCAGTTAAAAAAATACCCCATCGTAGGGGCGCAAGGCCTTGTGCCCCTACTAATTTAGAAATAATTTGGGATAATTTATTTTTGCAAGTCCCTTGATACTCGCTGATGAGTCTTTAATACTCGTGAATGAGTCTTTGATACTCGCTGACGAGTCTTTAAACTCCATTAATGAGTCTTTGATACTCGCTGATGAGTCTTTAATACTCGTGAATGAGTGCTTTGATACTCGCTGATGAGTCTTTGAACTCCATTAATGAGTATTTGAACTCCATTAATGAGTCTTTGATACTCGTGAATGAGTCTTTGATACTCGCCGACGAGTCTTTAAACTCCATTAATGAGTCTTTGATACTCGCCGACGAGTCTTTAAACTCCATTAATGAGTCTTTGATACTCGTGAACAAGCATAAAAACTCTACTCTTTTGCCCAATCTCCCATGCCTTTATCAATTAAACTGGTTCAGAAACCTGCTCATCCAGACGGCGAAACAGAAATACCCAAAGAGGCAGAGAACTATTAATCGCAATTAGTCGCACTAAATGACCAGTTGTGACAATTTCAACATTATGATTCAAAGTCAGGGAAACCAGAATCATTTCTGCTGATCCACCTGGTGCTGTGACTAAGAGACAGGTTAACCAGTCCCAAGAGGTTAATTGCATTGCAAGTATAGCAGCGATCGCTCCGGCTACGAGAGTCATACCCACAGACATCAAGGCATAGGCGACAGTCCGCTTTTTAAAGTTGGGTTTATCTCCCCAATATTCACCAATAGTAATTCCCAGGAGCATTTGGCCCAATAAGTTTATTATTGGCGGCGGACTAAAGCTAATATCACCTACAAAAGGCAGCCAATGTAGCAAAGGATTAAACCCGATACCAATCAACAATGCACCAAAGAAATCGCCGGCGGGAATTTTAAATAATATAGCTGGATAAACTACTAATGCAGTGATTAGGAGTACTAACAAGAGTAATTCTAGTTGAGATGGATCGAGATTGAGCCAAGCAGCGTTGATTGGGACTGTTTGCGGATAGTAATTACCAGATGATGTCCTAGCGATGAAGGGAATTAGAACAACTACAGAGGTGACGCGAATCGCCTGTACTAGGGCAACCAAGCTAACATTTTTATTGTAATCGGCTGCGATCGCTGCCATAATTCCTACACCACCAGGAACTGTAGCCAGCATTGCTGTAAATAAATTGGTTTTGCTGACGCGAGAGTAAATGTAACCGATACAGCCTCCACTCAGCAGCAAAAACAAGGTAAGAAAAATAAATATGGGAATACCAGAAGCAACACTAGCTAGATTAGCGTGGGCATTGGAAGCGCCGACAGTTAAGCCGACAAGTGCCATTCCCACTTTTCTAGCAGTGCGGTTAGGTTGGGGAGAATATTGATAAAAAATTCGACACCCTTGCAGAACCACTGTACCCGCGGCAATCCCGCCAAATATCCAGGCAATCCTGCCAATTTGGAACTTTGCGAGGAGTAAACCCAGAGGTAATGCCAGAAGCATTTCCAAAACAAGGACAATTAGTTGCTTCCCAAATAGCTGTTGTTTGGTGACAACAGGGTTTTGATGAGTGTGTTCTTCTAGGCTGGGAGTACCACTTACACTTTGATTCATCGATACTAAGCTTTTTTTTAAGTCTAAGCTATAGGTGCAAAAGTGGATCTTCGGTGATGCGATCGCACATTACCAGAAACAAGCAAAATGATACAGGTATAGGGTTTAGTTCTAGTGGTGAGTTTCTTTTAGATTTAAGTCAGGTTTGGTAGCTCACCTATTGCACCAAACAATTAAAATAGTGCCAGAGATATTCTATATTCACAGATAAAATTAAATATATGAACACCACTCCCTCTAAAAGAGAAAGAGATGAAATACTCAAGTGGTTGAATCGTAACCGCCAGATGTTATTAGATTTATATAAAAATCAATATATCGCTTACAATGCGAATGGAATAATTGCTCACAGCGAAAACTTACGCGAAGTTTTAGCATTAGCTAATGCTGCAAAACAGCCTTTTTTAATTTACTTAGTTCCGCGTCGCACCGCTTCTATAGAAATTTTACCAATTCGCTTCTGCAGCGTCGCTCGTCATGATCGCCAATTTCCAGCTTCATCATGAACGTAAGTATTATGGTATTTGAATCCGGCAATCAGTCGCTGTCCTTGAGTATCCTTTTGCTCAACGATTAGCCACATGTAGCCACTATCAGGTGAAACAACCCACTTATAAGTTGTTTCATCTACAGAGATTGTCCGTGTTCCTTTTTTAGGAAGTCCCATTTATTCTTTTGTACGTAATAAATTCATTATTAAGCTGACCTCAATGTTCCAATTTTCTTAAAAAGTCTGTCAATAAATTTTTATTTTGAAAAGTAGCTCGAATTGTATCGCTATTATTGTAATCAACGATAACTTCAAATTTTTCAAATTCTCCAACTGGGCTGTCAATATTAAGTGTATCTAGCCCACTAATTGCATCATCAATACTATTAAATTCGTATCTCTTTCCGAAAAGTGGAATTAAAACTATATTACTAATGTAACGCTCAAGACAATTTCTAAGCGTTTCCATAAACCTATCTACTTCTTCTTGACAAACTCGCATCAAAGCCTGTCGCAGTTTTTCTTTATCTGAACTAGTAAGACTATCAAGTTGTCTAAATGCTGTAGTATAACTTTCATCAGGAGTATCTTCATCAAAAGCAACATCAAAACCAATTACTTTAAATGCTGATACTACACCCTTATACGGGATATAAATAACTGCAAAGCCATTATTTTTTAGTTGTTCTAGCGCTGGCTTTGTGAAATCTCCAGCTAATACTACCCCATAAAAGGGTGCAGATAGATGATGAAGCTCAATAATTGGTAATATCGCGCCTTGAATTTCCTGAGCTTTATTCTTTGAGTGTTTCGTATATCTACGCCACGCAGATTCAATAAATGCAACAGGTCTGCCAAGCTTGTTATCCGTGCCATCGACTTCAATCACAAAATCTAGATCGTGCTTATTTCCATACTTATCCTCCCAAGTAACCTTCTTACCACTTCTAGCAGGACGCGATCGCTGCCAGTCAAGATAGTAGTTTTTGACTTGAGCGAATTGCTCTAGTCGAGGTTTAAGAATATCGTAAAGTACGATATCTTCAAGAAGTTTGCCTAGTTGCTGACCAAACTTGTGTGATGGTGACTGCGCCATAATCTAACTTTCTATCCAAAGCCTTCCTTCATGTAAAGGAATATTATGTTTTCTGTTTTTCCACTTGACATTACGTTCTCTAATTTTCTCAAAAGACCATAAGCAAAACCCCGCCTCATTTGCTAATTTTCCCAACCACTGCTCAACTGGAACATACACCCCATAGGGAGCGGAATCTCCAACTACAAAGCAAATCTTGCAATCAGATGTTGTAACTCGACGAAGGGCATGAAATACAGACCCCATATCAATAAAGTATGCGGCGATCATTGTGTGATAAGCTTTGTTGCCAGCTTTAGTTTCTCGGACTTTTTCTAGCTCTTTACAAACAGGGATTAGCTCATCTCGAATTGGCTCAAGGATAGGATCTGCTATCAAATTATCCAATTTCAATCGATCCTTTGACACATGTTGCGAACTTGAACGAATCAGAAACTTGCGAACTGTATCATGTAAATCCCCCCAAGAGTTAACCTCACCCCAAAAGGTCATTTCGAGACGCATGGCATCAGCATAATCATAGTTATTTGCATACGGTGGAGAGGTTATTACTAAATCTATTGACTTATCGGGAATACTTTCTAAAATCCTTGCATCTTCTCTAAGAAAAGTAGCTTGGCTTGCTGCTCTAAGGCACTGCATACAACGCATATCTTCTAACATCAAAGCGACTTGAGTATCTAGTGCATTAAGCGGTTTAGAAATCTTGGCTTTTCGTTTGTTTGGAAGAATATATTGCCACTGCGCTGTGCCTACATAGCTTGACAATCGTAAAGTAGCAGAGATTGCTAGAAAAGTAAGATACTGTAACTCTTCTGATAGGGCCGGGGCTAGCTCTAAATAGGCTTGCTTGATTTTGAAGAGATATATTAATACATCCTCGGTGTAGCATTTATTTAGTAACACTGGCATTTGGTCTGGAAACTTTGGCTGAAGACTAGCAGCAAGATTTTTAATCTCAGTGATTGCTTCCAAAAACTCATAGATATTTATCTCCCATGAGAGCTTTCCTTGTGCAAGCCGATAAACAAAAGGATGCGCTTCAATGCCGTAGGAATTCACACCAAGTTTATCAGCAGCAATACAAACAGTGCCCGATCCTGCAAATGGATCGAGAACAATTTTCGGTTTCAGTTCTGCGATTACTCCTTCAACCCAAGTTGCTGAAAATCCAGCAGAATACCTAAACCATCTATGAATAGGTAATTTCATATTGTCAGTAAATGTGCCTGTTCTTTCTGTAATAGCTCTTGATTGAAAATCATTGCGAAGTTCAGGCATCAAATTTAAAAGCTGAAGTTAATAGGGCTTACTTATTTTAAATTAGTATTGACTAGACTCATCAAAAATCGGGACTGAGAAATAAATCTCAATCCCGATAAAAAAGCGGGCTAACCGCTATTTATATGGTTAACCCGTGCAGCTTTGGGAACGCGCAGAGAAATTGTTATTGCAATACCAACTTCACATTGGCGTTTTGCAGACCGCGCTGTTTCACTTCAGCCAAAGTTTTGTTAACGGCATACTTTTGGTTGATTGAGTTGATCAACTCGGTTTGGTTGTGCTTCTTAGCAACGCCCCACAAGTCAGCGATTAGGTCAAAAGAACCATCGCCATTGCGAGACCAGCCGAGGTCATATTCGCCTTCCAACACGGCAACGATGTCAGAACGGACACGCTGACCGTTATAACCACGGACATCAGCTTCAGTCTTTACGCTGATACCGAGGTCGCGCAAGGAAGCCTTGAGGATTTCGGCATCGGTGATTTTGGTACGCAGGGTGCTAAAGTGAGACATTTGGGTTTCCTCCAATGAGAAGATTGAGAAAAACGACAACGGTTTGTTTTGGGCGAAGCCGCGCTTAACAGGATGCGGCTTTTTTTATAACTGCTAGCATTTTCAGCTAGCCTTTCCCCCTGGGATGGCAGAGGAAAGCTTTTAAAACTCCATTCGCTGATATTCAGCTACGGAGGATGCTGCGGGGCGTGCGCGCTGTCTGGCCCAATCTCTCAGAGCCGTTACTTGTTCTTGCATCGTTCGAGACAGCGGCAATGTTGCCTTCAGTGCAGCAATAATATCTAGTTGGGTGAACTCCCGATCTTGGGCAAAAGCTTCATACATTGCCGCAACGATCGCTTGCTCAACTTCTGCTCCAGAAAAGCCATCAGACATCTTGGCTAATTGCTCAAGATCGAATCGAGAGATGTCTTCACGGCGTTTCGTGAGATGAATATTGAAAATATCCTGCCGTTCTTCCGGTGTTGGCAGATCGACAAAGAAAATTTCATCAAAGCGTCCTTTCCTCAAGAATTCGCCAGGTAAACGTTCTACTCGGTTGGCGGTTGCCATCACGAACACTGGTGATTTCTTATCTTGCATCCAAGTGAGGAAAGAGCCGAAGATTCTACTTGAAGTCCCCCCATCAGAATCAGATGAACCTCCACTACCAGCAAAGGATTTATCTAATTCATCGATAAACAATATCGCTGGAGAAATAGATTCTGCTGTTTTCAGGGCGTTTCGCAAGTTTGCTTCACTTCGTCCCACCATTGAGCCGTCGTAGACTCGCCCCATATCTAACCGCAACAGTGGTAAACCCCACAGTCGGGAAGTAGTTTTGGCAATTAATGACTTACCGCAACCGGGAACTCCTAAAATTAACATTCCCTTTGGTTGAGGCAAACCATACTCTCTCGCTCTTTCTGTAAAAGCGTTAGAGCGCTGCTTGAGCCATCTTTTTAACTCTTCTAAGCCACCTACAGCATCAATAGTTTCATCTTCTTCAATGTATTCTAAGATGCCATTGCGCCGAATTAGTTGCTTTTTCTCAGATAAAACGATGTCTACTTCATCTTCCGTCAAACGCTCTTTAGTTACCTGTGCCTTACGGTAGACTTTCTCAGCTTCGTCTTTAGTTAGACCCAAAGCAGCTCTGAGAAGTTTTTCTCTGGCTTCTGTTGTCAGTCGCCGACCACGATTTTGCTCTATATGGTGAGTTAAGACTTTATTCAACTCAGCCATATCTGGCAATGTAAAGTCGAGAACAACAACTTCTTTTTCCAGTTCTATAGGTACTTGCTGCATCGGAGACATCAAAATGATGTTCTTTTGCATACCTTTGAAACTAGCGATCGCATCACGCAATGATCGGTTAGTTGCAGGCGCATCTATAAAGGGGTGTAAATCTTTAAGAATAAATATACTTGGTTCTTTCTGCCGGATGATCCACTCAATCGCCGCCTCTGGAGACACGGTATTATGTTGGGTGACATTCCGGGGTTGACCATACTCAACAATCCCGTGTGTTACTGTCCAAACAAATACTCGACGCTGGGGCTTTAATAACTGGGCGATTGTGGAAATTGCTTGCTCGGCCCGCTCTTCCTCGGAGGTCACAAGGTAGATTAAAGGGTATTGAGCTTGAATTAGGATCTTGAGCTCTTCGTTCATACTTCGACCTACTTGAGACCTTATAGAGACAGTAGAGACATTGCTTCTGGTAAAGAAAACCGAATCATAAATATCTATTTAGCAAGGAACTAACTCTTCCTCACCCTTGGGATTGGTTTCATTTTCATCCATCTCATCTAGAGAAAGATGCTCTTGACCAACCACTCCTGGTTGATTGCCTAAAGTAACCAGTTCCCCATCACGTAAGACTAGCGAGCTATCACAAGTTGGGCATGAATAAACTCTATGAGTCCGCCCATAAGTAGAATCTTCTAACTCGTCAACTAACTCTTGATTAGATAGGTAAAAACCAAGGGCACGTTCGGCAAGTTCTGACATTGGCTCGGAATCAACTGCTGAACGAATTTTCAGTTTTCTGTGCAACTCTGGCGATAAATACAAAGTGACCTTTTGCTTAGTTTGCGTTTGCATATAACTCTTTAACGGTCTTACCCGGGTATGTATATCAAGTTATCTGTTCTTTTATTGGTTGTCAAGACAGTAAAACGTTTTAACGTCTATTTCGTTACATTTGTTTACATTTTGGTTTGCTGGCATCATCACATTTGATGGGTTGTACTTGATCATTAGTGGCTCTAGCCCTTGAAATTGAGCGATAAATCGCTCACTACAAATCTCTTAAAATTGATGTGGCAGACTACTAGTTAGCTGATTGAGAATAGTGCAATATCAGAGTTTCTGGTATTTCTATAAAATCAGTAACTTTGGCGAAATGTGTGATGTAAATGGCTACTGCTAATAAAATCTGTAGTTTGGGGCGAAGAATTTATCGGTTTGCCGCCAGCGTTAGCGGAGTCATTGCCCTGTTAATCATGCTGTGGGGTTGTACTGCAAATGATTTTAACGCCGGAGCGATCGCCTGGAAAACTTATAGCAACTCCCGTTATGGCTTTGAATTTCCATATCCGAGTAACTGGACTTCTTTAGCAGCCTCAGAAAATGGTGATGGAATTGCGTTTATTTCACCACAAAATAACTCCGTGCAAATTCGGGGGTGGGCAAGTCAGCAGCTACCAAACGATCGAGAGTCAGTGAAAAAGATTAAATCCAACTTTCAGACCGCCCAAGGAGTATCTGGGGTGCTGGTTGTAGAAGTAGATCAACGAGGAGGTTCAATGAGACTTACAGTAACTCAGAGTCCAGTGAACTACTATTGGCAGGGACAAAGCAAGAGCCAAGATTTTCAAGATTACTATCGTTTTTTTTATTACATTGCCCAGCAGTATCGCATTCCGAAATCCTGAGTCAGGAGAATTCCCTGCATTTTCCCCATTTTCCCTTGTTCGCTGCTCTCTAAATCCACATCTCTCTCAGAATGATGATTGAGAGGGGACAGAAACCTGATAGATTTAGCTATCAGCGAGTAAAAACTGGTGAAGATGAAAGTCCTGGTTATTGGTGGTGATGGATATTGCGGTTGGGCAACTGCTCTTTACCTTTCCAATCGAGGTTATGAAGTTGGAATTTTAGATAGTTTGGTGCGGCGGCATTGGGATAATGAACTTGGTGTCGAAACTCTCACTCCGATCGCACTAATTCAACAACGTCTCCAGCGCTGGCAAGATTTGACGGGTAAATCGATCGACTTGTTCATCGGCGATATTACGAATTACGAGTTTCTCCATAAAACATTACAGCAATTTCAGCCAAATGCCCTGGTGCATTTTGGTGAACAGCGTTCGGCCCCATTTTCCATGATTGACCGAGAACATGCAGTTGTTACCCAGGTCAATAATGTAGTTGGGACGTTGAACTTGCTGTACGCCATGCGGGAAGATTTCCCCGACTGTCATTTGGTGAAGCTGGGGACGATGGGCGAATACGGTACACCCAACATCGACATCGAAGAAGGGTATATCACCATTGAACACAATGGACGCAAGGATACCCTACCTTATCCCAAGCAGCCCGGTTCGATGTACCACTTAAGCAAAGTCCATGATAGTCATAACATCCACTTTGCTTGCCGGATTTGGGGATTGCGGGCAACGGATTTAAATCAAGGTGTAGTTTATGGCGTTTTAACCGAAGAAACGGGGATAGACGAACTATTGATTAATCGGCTGGATTACGATGGTGTGTTTGGTACTGCACTAAACCGCTTTTGTATTCAAGCAGCGATTGGACATCCGTTAACTGTCTACGGTAAAGGTGGACAAACTCGCGGATTTTTGGATATTCGGGATACAGTCAGATGTGTGGAATTAGCGATCGCTAATCCTGCCGAAGCTGGTGAATTCCGCGTATTTAACCAATTTACCGAACAATTCAGCGTCGGTGACTTGGCATTGATGGTGAAAAAAGCTGGTAACGCTATCGGATTGAACGTAGAAATCAATCACTTAGATAATCCCAGAGTTGAAAAAGAAGAACATTACTTCAACGCGAAAAACACAAAATTGCTCGATTTAGGTTTACAGCCTCACTTACTCTCTGATTCTCTCCTCGATTCTCTGTTAAATTTTGCCATCAAGTATCAGACGCGAGTAGATCACAAACAAATTCTGCCTAAAGTCTCTTGGCACAGAAATTAAAATAAACCCCAGTAAATCGTGGGTCTAAAAATGGTCGTCGTATTTTAGCACAATATGACGACCAACTATTTATTATTTATCAGGTGTATCTTCCAGCTACTACTAAATTTACTGTTTACTACAGTTATTTTGATTGTGCAGAATTGATTACAGGACGCGAGACAGTTTACTCTGTGTTTAATAGCAAAATGCACTCTTAAGCTGAGATTATCTGCCTGGACTGAATAGTTTTTTATGAGAATTGCCCTATTTACCGAAACCTTTTTACCCAAGGTTGACGGCATTGTAACGCGCCTGCGCCATACTGTCGATCATCTCCAGCGCAGTGGTAATCAGGTGTTGGTGATTGCCCCTGATGGAGGCATCACAGAACACAAAGGCGCTAAAGTTTACGGCGTTAGTGGCTTTCCTCTGCCATTGTATCCAGAATTGAAAATGGCATTACCCCGCCCAGCCATTGGTTACATCTTAGAAGAGTTTAAGCCAGATATTATTCATGTCGTGAATCCAGCCGTTTTGGGTTTGTCTGGTATATTTTATAGCAAAATCCTCAAAATCCCCTTGGTGGCCTCTTATCATACCCATTTACCCCAATATCTCCAGCATTACGGCTTGGGGATGTTGGAAGGTTTTCTTTGGGAACTGCTCAAAGGCGCTCATAATCAAGCAGCTTTAAATCTGTGTACCTCCACAGCAATGATAGAGGAACTGACAGCACACGGTATTGAACGTGTAGATTTATGGCAGCGTGGGGTAGATACAGAATTATTTCACCCCGATTTAGCTAGTGTAGAGATGCGATCGCGTCTATCACAAAATCATCCAGAAAGCCCATTGCTACTTTACGTTGGGCGGCTTTCCGCTGAAAAAGAAATTGAGCGCATCAAACCAATTTTACAAGCAATTCCCCAAGCGCGGTTGGCATTGGTTGGAGACGGGCCGCACCGTCAAGCATTGCAAAAACACTTTGCTGGCACAAATACTTATTTTGTTGGGTATCTCATGGGGCAAGAGTTAGGTTCTGCCTTTGCGAGTGCTGATGCCTTTATCTTTCCTTCTCGTACAGAAACACTGGGCTTAGTACTACTAGAAGCGATGGCTGCTGGCTGTCCCGTGGTAGCAGCCCGTTCCGGGGGAATTCCTGATATTGTCACAGATGGAGTAAATGGATATCTTTTTGAGCCAACAGCAGATGTTCAAGGAGCGTTAGCTGCTACTATTCGACTCTTAGAACAAAAACAACAACGAGACATCATCCGTCAAAATGCCCGCCAAGAAGCAGAAAGTTGGGGTTGGGCAGCTGCCACCAGGCAGCTACAAGATTACTATCAAAAGGTGATATTTTCTTTTTCTGAACAGTTGGCAAAATAAGAGGTAGGGGGTGGGGAAATGAGGTAGCAGGGGAGGCAGGGGGAGCAGGGGAAGAAGAATTAATAACCATGCCCTATGCCCTATGCCCAAAATCCAAAATTCCTATGACCGAAACAGACTCATGATACAAGCCCATTTATTTATGGGGATTATTAATTTTGAATTTTGAATTTTTAATTCGGAGCGAAGCGACGTGACACTCCCCAACTCTGGCAGCGTCTTGGCTACATTAACTGAACTGACTCAAGTTAATCGTGCTCACGCCCTACTGCGTCGCGTCAAAGACTTATCTGTTAATGAATTTGTTTGCTTACTCGACTTTATAACTGCTGAGTTCCAGCAATTTCTGAGAGCTATTGAACTGATCAATAATGAAGCTCTAGAAACTATGTTGGAGAAAGTATTAGAAGCTATCACCCTCAAAATTGGTCAAATTCTCCAAGCAGAACATACAGCCATTTTTTTAGTTGACTATGACAAAGGTCAACTGTGGTCAAAAGTTCCTCAAGATAATACCCAAAAATTCTTAGAAATTCGTACTCCCATTACAGTGGGTATCCCTGGTCATGTTGCTAGTACAGGTCAATACCTGAATATATCTGAAACTTATACCCATCCCCTATTTAGCCCAGAACTTGAAAAACAAATGGGCTATAAAATCCGTAATATTTTATGTATGCCCGTTATCAGTAGCAAAAACCAGACTGTAGCGGTAGTGCAACTAGCTAATAAAACCGGGAATGTTCCGTTTAATCATGATGATGAAGAACGTTTTCGAGACTTTGCGGCTTCAATTGGGATTATCCTGGAAAGCTGTCAATCTTTTTATGTAGCGGCTCGTAATCAAAGAGGCGCAACGGCTTTGTTGCGGGCAACTCAGACACTGGGGCAAAGTTTAGATTTAGAAGCTACTTTGCAGATAGTCATGGAACAAGCTCGAATTTTAATGCAAGCAGACCGCAGCACACTGTTTTTATATCGTAAAGAGCTAAACGAACTCTCGACGAAAGTTGCAGTGGCAGCAGATGGCACAAACTTGATAGAAATTCGCATTCCCGCTAACCGTGGCATTGCTGGCTATGTAGCTTCCACTGGTGAAGCCTTAAATATTTCTGATGCTTATAAAGACCCCCGCTTTGACCCAACTATAGATAAAAAAACTGGTTATATAACTCGCAATATCCTATGTTTACCAGTATTTAATTCTGCAAATGAATTGATTGGTGTTACACAATTAATTAATAAGCAACAAAACAGTTTTACTGCTTCTGATGAAGAGTTTATGCGGGCTTTTAATAATCAGGCAGGAATTGCCTTAGAAAATGCTCGGCTGTTTGAAAATGTGCTGTTAGAAAAACAGTATCAAAAAGATATTTTACAAAGTCTGTCAGATGCTGTGATATCTACAGATATGGCAGGACAAATTGTCACGATTAATGATGCAGCCCTAGAGTTGCTGGGTTGTCCGATAGGAGACGCTAATAGTAAAAACAACAAGATTTTGTGGGAACAAAATTTGATTGGTCGCCTAGTTTGGGAAGTTGTGCCAATTGAAAATCTCCAAATGCGACTAGAAGATAGTCTCAAAACTGGAGCTAAACATTATGTGCCAGAGCAAAGTTTGATGCTGGGACTTTATCAAGCGCTAAGTGAAAATCAGGACGAGCTAAACCCTAGCTATCCGCTAACAGGACTTAGGAATCAGCACCCAATTTTAGCACTGCGCGATCGCACTAACCCCGATATTTTTATTCCCTGGAATCAACCTCTGACTCCCCAATCTGAGTTTCTCACTTCTAATGAGGTACAAACATTAGAACGCAATATCAATCTTACTGTTAATCCCCTGACTAACCCAGAAGGCAGTGTACGCGGTGGTTTGGTGGTCTTAGAAGACATTACTCAGGAAAAACGGATGAAAACTACCATGTCCCGCTACCTGACGCCCCATGTTGCTGAACAAGTTATGGCACTAGGGGAAGATGCTTTAATGGTCGGCGAACGGAAGGAAGTAACTATCTTATTTTCTGATATCCGAGGCTACACAACACTTACGGAAAATCTCGGTGCAGCTGAGGTGGTATTGCTGCTCAATCAGTATTTTGAAACGATGGTGGAGGCGGTTTTTAACCACGAAGGCACTCTTGATAAATTTATTGGTGATGCCTTAATGGCGGTATTTGGTGCGCCGCTACCATTGACAGAAAATCATGCTTGGAGGGCTGTGCAGTCAGCGTTAGATATGAGACGCCGCTTAGAGGAATTTAACCAACGGCGAATTATCCAGGCGCAACCACAAATTCGTATTGGCATTGGGATTAGTTCAGGGGATGTGGTTTCGGGTAATATTGGTTCCCGCAAACGGATGGATTACACCGTCATTGGAGATGGTGTAAATTTAAGTTCGCGCTTAGAAGCTGTAACTAAAGATTATGGTTGTGATATTCTTTTAAGTGAATTTACTTACCAATTGTGCAGCGATCGCATTTGGGTGCGCCAGTTAGATAAAATTCGAGTCAAAGGGAAACACCAGGCAGTTAATATCTACGAGTTAATTGGCGATCGCACTACTGAGTTAGATGCCAACACTCAAGAGTTTTTATTTCATTATGATACTGGACGCGCTGCTTATTTATCGCGCAACTTCTCACAAGCGATCGCTTGTTTTGAGTCCGCCAAATCTATCCAACCCCAAGACCGAGCTGTTGATATCCACCTAGAGCGTGCGCGTAATTACCAACAAACGCCGCCTCCAGAGTCCTGGGATGGTATTTGGACAATGGTTACTAAGTAGTCATTGGTTATTTGTCATTTGTCAGTTCCTCATATCCAATGGCCCATTCAATCTTTAGTCTCTCCCTGGTCATCTTGAAATGGATCTTCGCCAATTCCTAGCTCTTTTTTTGAGCGTTTCAACTGTTTCCACAGATCCTTTATTTGTTCGTAAGCTGCACCTGGAGGCACTTTTCCACCTGTTTCTAAGTTGCAAATGTAACTTACCCGTTGAGCAAATTCCTGGAGATTTGCATTAAAAACTAAGTTTTCTGGCTTAACTTGACCGTAGTAGCGACCACGAGGGAAGAGAAAATCATCCTTGTTCACTATCTTTTTCTCCATTTATTCAATTCACCTTATGTTTGGGTTTATAAAGCTGAATCACTAGCTAGCTTAATCTTTACTTTTGTCAGATTGGGGTAAATGAGATCATCCAACTGGTTTTCCAATTGTTGATATAGGAATTGGTTGATTCAGATTTTGAGACTAGAAAATAAAGCTTGCAATATTTGGTGTTGTAAATATTACAAAAAAATTTCCACTAACGTAACTAGAGAGAATATTTGATTTTCCTCACAGTTGTCAATTTATCTCATCTTAATTTATGAAGTTAAAATTGTAATTAGCTTCAGTTGAAACCTTTAGATACAAATTATTATGACATACCAGTATGTCTTGGTAACTTATTTTCTCAAAACTAATTAAAATCCTGATAGTAAAACTACTTAGGTGAGGGTAATAGATACGAAAGCAAATTGCCCTCTGTTAAAAGTTAGAGATTTAGTTCTAAATATTTGGTAACTGGCTATTAACCAGCGATCGCGCAGAGAAAATTGGTCTGGACATTGGTAATTAATTATTTTACCCTGCCCCAGCTTCCTCTTAAATAGTCACCAATGGCTAATAGTTAATAACTAAAGATAAAATGGTGAAGCCTCCAAGGACAAACAACTTTTGTCCATCGCCTAAAACATTACCTGCCACCATGTCTGTTAATTCCAAGTTATACGAAGGCAAAGCAAAAATTCTTTATACAACAGACGATCCAGAAGTCTTGTTGGCTGATTTTAAGGACGATGCCACGGCGTTTAACGCCCAAAAGCGTGGCAGCATCGAAGGTAAAGGAGAAATTAATTGTAGCATTTCCAGCCAGCTTTTTAAACAGTTGGAGGCTTATGGTATAAAGACTCACTTTCTCGATAGTCCTGCCCCGAATCAAATGCGGGTGAGGGCAGTAAAGATTTTACCCTTAGAAGTAGTGATCAGAAATATTGCTGCTGGCAGTTTGTGTCAGCAAACAGGTTTACCAGTGGGTACAATTCTGAAACAGCCTTTGGTTGAGTTTTATTACAAAAACGATCAATTAGGAGATCCTTTGCTTACACGCGATCGCCTGTACCTCCTAGAACTAGCGACTGCGGAACAAGTAGACGCAATTACACATCTAGCATTGAAAATCAATGAATTTCTCAATAACTTTTGGCAGCGGTGTGGCATTACCCTAGTAGACTTCAAACTAGAGTTTGGTTTGGACTCACAACAGCAGTTGCTCTTGGCAGATGAAATTAGCCCCGACACCTGCCGTTTGTGGGATACCGCAGAAAAGGACTCAAACCGCCGGGTAATGGACAAAGATCGCTTTCGCCGAGACTTAGGAAATGTAGAGGATGCCTACCAGGAGGTCTTACAAAGAGTGCTAAAAGCAGTAGAAACTATAAGTTAACCAGGTAAAAACCAAAAGGTCAGAAGGAATTATATTTAACTTTTGCCTTTTGCCTTTTGCCTTGTAAAGTAAAAAAGCAAAAGAAAAAAAATTATGTTTTGAGTTTTACCTTTGGCATAAGGGCATTATTGCCTTGTGATGGTGTGTGTGTGGTCGTGAAGAGGAATATAAGTAAAATGCGTTTATCTCCCGTATTGCTGGCAGCAGTAGCAATTGCAGCCCCGTTGGGTGGTTCATTGAGTGCAAATGCAGAAACCGCCAACAGTTCAAAACAGACAACAGAAGTTTTGACACTAGAAACAAATCAGCAGCCAGAAAAGGACACTGGTCAGGTTCACTCTAGTAAAAGTCTAGAATCTCGACCTAAATCCACAGGAGTTATAGAGGCGGAGCATCCCCAATCCCGCGTCGTCGCAATTTACCCTGCCAACCCAGCAGCGATGCCTGCGGCGGGCTACGCCTACGCGACCCCAAAGGTAATTGTGCCAACCTCCACAACGCCAATAACTGCACAAACCCCTGAAATCAATCCCAGCCCTACTCAACAGCCATCTCCGGCTCCAGATATTCCACCGCCAGAAATTCAACAACCAACGCCTTCTCCAACTCCTGAGACCACTCCAGTTCCAGAAAATGTTAATCCACCGACAACGGAACCTTTATTACCCACAACTCCAGAACCATCAACCGCTCCAGACATTCCTCTCCCAGCTAATCAACAAAGAACACCTGCGCCATTCCCAGGCACTACTCCCAGCCCCCAAAATGTTAATCCGCTCCCAGGCACTACTCCCAGCCCCCAGAATGTTAACCCACCGACAACTCCGGGCAATACTCAACCCAACACAGCCCCAGAAGCCAATGATCCCCGCGTACTGGTATCGGAAGTAGTAGTTAGATCCCAGGGAGGCCAACTATCACCAGAACTGGAAAGCCAAGTTTACAGAGTAATTCGTACCCAACCAGGACAAACAACCACCCGCAGCCAACTGCAAGAAGATATTAACGCCATCTTTGGTACTGGCTTTTTCTCCAACGTCCAAGCAGCGCCAGAAGATACCCCCTTGGGAGTGCGGGTGAGCTTTGTTGTCCAGCCTAACCCCGTCCTCAGTAAAGTAGAAGTGCAAGCCAATCCTGGCACTGGTGTCGCTTCTGTACTACCAGCTAACACTGTGGATGAAGTCTTTCGGGAGCAGTATGGCAAAATTCTCAATTTGCGTGACTTGCAAGAGGGTATCAAGCAGTTAAACAAGCGGTATCAAGACCAAGGTTACGTCCTAGCCAACGTGATTGGAGCGCCACAAGTCTCTGAAAGCGGAGTTGTTACCTTACAAGTAGCAGAAGGAGTAGTAGAAAACATTAGAGTCCGGTTCCGCAATAAAGATGGTCAGGAAACAGACGAAAAGGGACAACCAATTCGCGGACGGACACAGGAGTACATCATTACCCGAGAAGTGGAGTTGAAGCCAGGACAAGTATTCAATCGCAACACAGTGCAAAAAGACCTACAGCGCGTGTATGGACTGGGACTGTTTGAAGATGTGAATGTGTCCCTTGACCCTGGTACTGACCCCAGCAAGGTGGATGTAGTAGTGAATGTAGCTGAACGCAGCAGCGGTTCTATTGCGGCTGGGGCAGGGATTAGTTCTGCTAGCGGACTTTTTGGAACAGTTAGCTATCAACAACAAAACCTGAACGGTAGGAACCAAAAACTGGGAACAGAAATACAGGTAGGAGAACGGGAACTGCTGTTTGACGTGCGGTATACTGACCCCTGGATCGCAGGAGATCCTTACCGGACTTCCTACACAACCAATATTTTCCGTCGCAGTTCTATTTCGTTGATTTTCGATGGTCAAGATGAAGACATTAGGACGTTTAATCCAGGTAATCCCACTGATGTCGATTCTCAGGATCGCCCCCGGATTCTCCGTCTAGGTGGCGGTGTCACCTTTACCCGTCCCTTGTCTGCCAATCCTTATAAAACTTCTGTCTGGACTGCCTCAGCGGGTTTACAGTATCAACGAGTTTCCGCCCGTGATAGTGATGGCAATCTGAGAAAAACAGGAGCGGTATTTGATGATGATACTGGAAACCGCCTCAGTGATGAAATTCCGCTGACCCTCTCTAGCAACGGGCAAGACGATTTACTACTGTTGCAAGTGGGGGCACAGCGCGATCTCCGTAATAACCCCCTGCAACCCACTAGTGGTTCTTATCTCCGCTTTGGAGTCGATCAATCAGTACCTGTGGGACTAGGAAACATTCTTCTCACCAGATTTCGGGGTAGCTACAGCCAATATTTACCCATTAAGCTGATTAGCCTCAGCAAAGGGGCACAAACTTTAGCATTTAACTTGCAAGCAGGAACAATCCTCGGTGACTTGCCTCCCTACGAAGCTTTTACTCTTGGGGGTAGCAACTCCGTTCGGGGTTATGAAGAAGGAGCATTAGGTAGTGGACGCTCTTATGTGCAAGCATCAGTTGAGTATCGGTTTCCAGTTTTTTCAGTAGTCAGCGGCGCACTATTTTTTGATCTCGGCAGCGACCTGGGAACTAGTACTAGGGCTGCTGAAGTGTTGAACAAAAATGGCAGTGGCTATGGTTATGGTCTTGGCGTTCGCGTCCAGTCTCCACTGGGGCCAATTCGGATTGATTACGGTATCAACGATGATGGTGATAGCCGGATTAATTTCGGGATTGGCGAAAGATTTTAATTTGTCATTAGTCATTGGTCATTGGTCATTAGTGAATCACGAAGGACAACTGACAAAGGACAAATGACAATTAACTTTTCTGGATTAGCTTGCTAATTGTTACATTTACCTCAATACTGTTCCGATAAAGGGATTAATGACATTTTTCAGGGAATATCAGGGTTTTACCAAAACAGACGATGAACAATACTAAAGGAAATATATTGACTTTTCGGCTATGCGACAGCACACTCTAGCTGCCCAAATCACCCAAATAGGGGTGGGACTGCATAGCGGTGTGAATACCCAGGTGCGGATATTACCAGCCGAGGCTGGTAGTGGACGCTACTTTGTGCGAGTGGATTTACCGGATTTGCCGATCATTCCAGCCCAAGTTGCAGCAGTGAATCACACTGTTCTCTCAACTCAGTTGGGTAAGGGTGAGGTATATGTTCGCACGGTAGAGCATTTGTTGGCAGCACTTTCGAGTATGGGCGTGGATAATGCCCGGATTGAAATTGATGGCCCAGAAGTCCCACTTTTAGATGGTTCAGCAAGTGTGTGGACAGCCAATATTTCCCAAGTTGGCTTAGTCTCACAACCCGTTAACAACCAAGTTCCCTTGGCTATTACAGAACCAATATGGGTCTATCAAGGGGATGCCTTTGTATGTGCCCTGCCAGCACCAGAAACCCGCTTTAGTTACGGTATTGATTTTGACCTACCCGCCATTGGTAATCAATGGTATAGTTGGTCACTAACCGCTGAACAAGGAAAAGCTTCTGCTAGCTTTGCTACGGAAATTGCTCCTGCGCGTACTTTTGGGTTACTGCATCAAATTGAACACTTACAAAAAACAGGGTTAATTAAAGGTGGCAGTTTGGACAATGCACTCGTTTGTGGCCCAGAAGGCTGGCTAAATCCACCGTTGAGATTTGCAAATGAGCCAGTCCGTCATAAAATCTTGGATTTAGTAGGAGATTTGAGTTTACTAGGAACTTTTCCTCGTGCTCATTTTTTAGCGTATAAAGCCAGTCATAATTTACACATTCAACTGGCTCAGAAAATTTTAGATTTTGGATTTTAGATTCGATCTAAAGTTTCCATCCAAGATTATTAAGGCTTTGGATATACGCCTGCCTACTCAACTTTTAGATAAAAAATCAACTACACGGCCAATGTCAATCCTCACTGAAGTGAATAGCATCGATACGACTACACCTACATCTACCGAACCACAGGGTATAAATGAGATTACAATTAGTTCTGAGATTAAAACAACTTTCACATCTGAAGAAATTCAAAAATTGCTACCCCATCGCTACCCATTTTTACTTGTAGACAAAATAATTGACTACGTGCCAGGTAAAAAAGCTGTTGGGGTTAAAAATGTCACTATCAACGAACCCCATTTTCAAGGACATTTCCCTGAACGTCCACTGATGCCAGGGGTGCTAATTGTTGAATCAATGGCACAAGTTGGAGGCATTGTGCTAACTCAAATGTCTTCGGTAGAAGGCGGGCTGTTCGTCTTCGCTGGTATCGATAAAGTTCGCTTTCGTCGCCAGGTCGTGCCGGGGGATCAACTAGTCATGACGGTGGAACTGTTATGGGTAAAACAACGTCGTTTCGGTAAGATGCAAGGTCGTGCCGAAGTTGATGGTCAACTTGCTTGTGAAGGGGAATTAATGTTTTCTTTAGTTAGCTAAAAGTTTGCTTTCGTGGTATGGGTATAGCCGTGAAATGCCCCTACTGAATCCTGTTTCAGGATAACAGTAAAAAAATCCACAACAGCATCTGAATAATTTCTTGATTTTCGCCGCCCTCTCTACGAGACGCACTCACAAACACACTTAACTTGCTTTGCCCGACACTTTCGTTCACTGAAATATTTCACACTCAACAACGCCAGTCGCCTCAATGGGGCGGTAGTCGGTACAACTCTCTTAATCAGAGTAACGCGCTGCCTCAAAAACCCCGCCTGGCGCTGGATTATTAAGACAGTTCTGGAGATTCACCCTTGAAAACGCTAATTCATCCAACTGCTGTAATTCATCCGAAATCGGAACTCCACCATACAGTGCAAGTCGGTGCCTATGCTGTGATTGGAGCGCATGTCAAAGTGGGCCCTGAAACAATAATCGGTGCTCATGCAGTGCTAGAGGGGCCTTGTGAAATTGGGGCGCAAAATCAGATTTTTACAGGTGCAGCCATCGGCATGGAACCCCAGGATCTGAAGTTTGTAGGAGAACCAACCTGGGTCAAAATTGGTGATAACAACTTGATTCGTGAGTACGTTACCATTAACCGCGCTACCGGTGCCGGTGAAGCGACAGTGATTGGTGATGGTAATCTGTTAATGGCTTATGTCCATGTGGCTCATAACTGCGTCATTGAAGACCAAGTAGTGATTGCTAACTCTGTGGCGTTGGCTGGTCATGTCCATATAGAGTCACGCGCTAGGCTCAGTGGAGTTTTAGGTGTCCATCAATTTGTGCATATTGGTAGACAGGCAATGGTGGGAGGTATGGCACGTATTGACCGGGATGTGGCCCCATATATGCTGGTGGAGGGAAATCCAGCACGGGTACGAACTCTCAATCTTGTGGGACTCAAACGGTCTGGTATGGACTCAGCAGATTTACAAATGCTGAAAAAAGCCTTCCGCATTCTCTACCGTTCTGATTTGTCTTTTAAGGATGCTTTGGAACAGTTGGAATTGTTAGGGGATAGCGAAGAATTGCAGCATCTGCGACGCTTCCTTCTACTTTCTCAGATGCCTGGAAGACGTGGCTTGATTCCCAGTAAAGGGAAAAAAGGCGCAAGTGATGAATCGTGAGTTAGGAGTTAGGAGTTAGGAGTTATGAGTTATGAGTTGATAAATTACATTTTTTAACTCTTCACTCCTCATTCCTAACTCTTCACTTTTAATTCCTCACTTTTAATTCCTAACTCCTAACTTTAATTATCAAATGCGGATATTTATCAGCACTGGCGAAGTATCTGGCGATTTACAAGGGTCGCTACTAATTTCAGCGCTGAAGCGTCAAGCTGTGGCGATTGGGTTGCAATTAGAGATTGTGGCGCTGGGTGGCGACAAAATGGTAGAGGCTGGGGCAATTCTGTTGGGAAATACCAGTAGTATTGGCTCAATGGGTATTCTAGAAGGGCTGCCTTATATTTTACCGACTCTTCAGGTGCAACGTCAGGCGATCGCTTCCTTAAAGCAAAATCCACCTGACTTGGTAGTGCTGATCGATTATATGACTCCCAATCTGGAAATTGGGACTTATATGAAACAGTATCTACCAGATGTACCTGTGGTGTATTACATTGCTCCCCAAGAGTGGGCTTGGTCAATAAGTTTGCGTAGAACTAACCGGATTGTTGGTTTTACAGATAAGCTGTTGGCAATCTTCCCCCAAGAAGCCCGTTACTTTCGCGAGAAAGGCGCAAATGTTAGTTGGGTAGGACATCCTTTGGTTGACCGAATGCAAGATGCTCCTAGTAGGGAAGCAGCTCGTGCAACACTGGGAATTGCTCCAGAAGAAATTGCGATCGCACTCCTCCCCGCCTCTCGCCGCCAAGAACTAAAATATCTTTTACCAGTAATTTTTCAAGCTGCCCAAACTATTCAAGCGAAATTACCTGAAGTTAGTTTCTGGATTCCCCTGTCGCTGGAAGTTTATAGACAGCCAATTGAGGAGGCTATTGAGCGTTACGGTTTGCGGGCGACAGTTATATCAGGTCAACAAATAGAAGTTTTTGCTGCGGCTGATTTAGCTATTAGTAAATCTGGTACTGTCAATTTAGAACTTGCTCTGTTAAATGTGCCACAGGTTGTAGTTTATCGCCTCAGTCGTTTGACTGCGTGGATAGCTCGTAAAATCCTTAAAGGTTCAATAACCTTCGCTTCGCCACCTAATTTAGTCGTGATGAAGCCGATTGTGCCAGAATTTTTACAAGAGCAAGCCACAGTAGAAAATATTACCCAAGCAGCGATGGAACTGCTACTCAATCCCAGTCGCAGAGAGCAAACTTTGCTAGATTATGAAGAAATGCGGCAAAGTTTAGGAGAAGTTGGGGTTTGCGATCGCGCTGCTCAAGAAATTTTGCAAATGCGACCAAATATATTGAGGTGTCATGGCTTATGAGATGAAAAAACAAAGAGCGATCGCAGTTGACTTATTCGCTGGCGCGGGCGGTATGACTCTTGGCTTTGAGCAAGCTGGTTTTGATGTGCTAGCGTCTGTGGAAATCGACCCGATCCATTGTGCAATACATGAGTTTAACTTCCCTTATTGCTCAGTGTTATGTAAAAGTGTTGTGGATACAACCGGGGAAGAAATTAGGAATCGGTCTGAGATTGGCGATCGCGAAATTGATGTGGTTATTTGTGGCTCACCATGTCAAGGATTTTCCTTAATTGGTAAACGGGCTGTTAACGATCCCCGAAACTCTTTGGTGTTTCACTTTCATCGACTGGTTTTTGAGCTAAAACCAAAATTTTTTGTGATGGAAAACGTCCGGGGGATTACAGTTGGTGAACATAAACAAATCCTCCAAACATTAATTAGTGAGTTTAGAATTCACGGCTATAAAGTAGAAGAAGACTATAAAATTCTCAACGCGGCAAATTATGGAGTACCACAGTCCCGTGAGAGATTATTTCTGATAGGTGCAAGGGAGGATATAAAGTTACCGAAATATCCTCAGCCGATTACGAAACAAGCTTTACTAAATAATTTAAATTCTAAAAAAATAGCTGGCATTCCATCGAGTCCTACAGTATGGGATGCAATTGGAGATTTACCTGAAATAGAAAAATATCCAGAATTACTAACAAGAGATTGGGTTGTTGCAGAATACGAAAAGCCTAGTAACTATGCTCTTGTACTTCGCGGTATGAAGTGCCTAGATGATGATTATTCTTACAAACGAGAATATGATTTGCGAATACTTTCTTCAAGTTTAAGAACCAAACATTCTGCGGAAACTATTAAACGTTTTCAGGAGACTCAACAAGGCGAGAGAGAAAAAATTAGTCGTTTTCATAAGCTACATCCTGCTGGTGTCTGTAATACTTTAAGAGCCGGAACGGATAAGTACAGGGGTTCTTTCACATCTCCTAGACCGATTCATCCATCTACACCGCGCTGTATCACTGTCAGGGAAGCAGCAAGATTGCATTCTTACCCCGATTGGTTTAGATTTCATGTAACCAAATGGCATGGATTTCGACAAGTTGGTAACTCTGTACCACCGTTACTAGCAAAGGCTGTGGCGTCAGAAATTATTCGCAGTTTGAATATTTCGCCTTTTAAACCAAGTTTGGGATACAAGTTGCCAGAGGAGAAGCTATTACAATTTAATATGTCGCAAGCGGCACAATATTATCAGTGTGATTAGTAAGTTGTAATATCTGCAAGATTTCACTATCTAAACCCATCGTTAAACCTTTCAACTAATTAAACAGCCTCTCCACTACTACCCAGTTTTTTCTTGAGTATCTCTTCCATTGCCCTCAAATCCTCCTTAGTCTCAGGGAATGGATATGTTGGACTATTAGGATTTCCCCGGCGGATCAATGCTTCAATCGCTTCATCATCTTCACGATGAGCTAAAATATACTCTCTAAGTTCTTGTCGGGACATTTTGCTAAAGTTGGGCTTCGTCATGGTTAAACCCCCATTGACCATCGGAAAATGAATTTGGGCAATGTAAACCATACAATTTGGCTTTATTTGATAGTTTGCGGCTTGATTTAGACATTTTTTAGTTGGGCTAAGTCCAAGCGCGGAAGAATGTACTATCTTCCCAGACATTAGCAGCTCGTTGAGCGATCGCACTCAATTCTTCCTTTTTAAGAGGCACAAAAGCCCGCGCTATCTTGACATTATTCTCTAATTGTGAAACTGTCTGCGCTGCAATCACACAACAATGAACCCCAGGCTGAGACAGTGTGTAACCTAAAGCTTCCTCCATACCTGTCAACGCACCTGATTTAAACAGCCGACCATAAGCCAGAACTTTCATTGCAATTACACCGACATTTTTTTCTTGAGCAACTGGTAGAACCACTGGGATAAATGGACTTGGGTGGTGTTTGTCGGCAGCATTCACAGGTATGAGTGTAGTGTGGAAAGGATAGCGACGTAACCCTTCAGCAATTACTTGAGGGTCGTGATGTCCAGTAATCCCAGCAAAACGCACCAATTTTTGTTCTATGGCTTCTTCTAAAGCTTTAATTGCACCAGATGGACTAAAGATGGTGTCAAGTTCTTCCGAAAAAGAAACGTGATGCAACTGCCACAAATCGAGATAATCTGTATTGAGACGTTTAAGCGATCGCTCCAATTCTCGCCATGCACCATCCCGATCTCTTTTATCGGTCTTGCTGGCTAGAAACAGCTTTGAGCGATAGGGTGGTAGCACTTTGCCTAAATAATCTTCACTCGGCCCATAACTAGCTGCTGTATCAAAGTAGCGAATGCCAAGTTCCAGCGCTCTTTGAACAATCGCTGTCGCATCACCCTCTTTTCCTTCGCCGGCAGATAGTGGTACTTGTCCTGCTCCAAACCCGAAGATAGGCAGATTTACTTCCGTGCGTCCCAGTACTCGTTCCAGCATATTTGCTGGCGGTGTTGCAGTGTTGGTAGCATTTTGCTCAAAAGCATTAGTTGCCACAATACCTCCAGTTACAGCAATGCTAGTAATTAGGAAATTACGCCGCGTTTTTCCTTCTGTCATGATTGGCTTAGGGGGCGAAATTACTTTTATGATAAAATTTTAGCTAGGGAGAATTAACCGCATATCCTTCTAAAAGATAAATCCATCACATTTCATCAGGATAGGTAAAAATAAGAGCGATGTCTACGACGGGCTACGCCTACGCGCTTACAAATTTTCTATAAAATCTTCAGGTGTGACTTTTGCTTGCTTCAAAACACCACTGAGTGTACCAACTTTTAACTAGCGGTGGACTGGTACAACACAAACAATTTCCCCGTCGAGAGTTGCTTTTTTAAGCACAACATGACTACCAGTTTGTCTAGTTTGAATAAATCCTAAGCGCTCTAATGCACGAACTGCCTCATTGCCTGATATTCTTGGCAATCTAGGCATAGCTGACCTCTATACTTGTTACAAACCTGGGACTAGTATCAGTGTCGAGCAAAGGACATTCTTCTAAATATAACCTTGTAGCTTCTTTAAGATTAGCAAGAGCTTCTTCAATTGTTTCACCTTGGTCAACTGTGCCGACTTCAGGACATTCAGCAACATACATATCTTCTTCTTTGTGAAGAATGGCAGTTAATGTTTTAGTCTTCATAGGGTTTGATTTTGATAAGGATAGTTGAACGAACGCACTACTTTTTCTAGTTTAGCTTTGAGGTGCGATCGCGTTACTTATTACCAAGGGCATTTTTATCAGCGTAGTTGAGATTTATCTGATATTCTTTGATTTTTTGTTGAGCTACTACATAATTTGGGCTAGAAGATGGCACAGTTTTCATAAGTGCGATCGCAGCTTCCCACTGACTCACAACTGTCTTCCACTCATCTGGAGATTTTGCTGATTGAGTCAGGTTAGCTGCATTAATTGCTTTTCTTACTGCCTCTCCGAATGTATCAGTTTGAAGTAACATAGTCGGCGATTCTGAAGTTACTGGTAAGGGTGTAACTAATACAGGCTTTGATGGTATTTGTGTTGTAATTTTAGAGGTTAGGGGAAGTATTTCTCTGAATTTTGAAGAAAAGTATATTACTACAACAATTGAAAATATTAAAAAAATAAGCAACCAATTTTTATTAAAATTACGATATTTCCGTTGATTATTGATGATTGTAGTTTCTTCCTCAGTCGATGAAATATTTGATTTCATTTTGTGTACGCCCATTTCCCCACGCAATCTATTAAGTTCTTTATCTGTATTTAAATCAGCATTGGATTTACTTACATCTTTTTTTTTATTGCCAGAATAAGCAGATATTATTCGGTGTCTTACCAAATGTTCAATTTGATACGTTAGTGCGCCAGCAGAAATATAGAACAGCCCAAATATTACTATTATATTATTATTAATATTTTGCATCTGTCTGTAGTATTCAATCGGTTCGACGTAGCTCAGATCAAATAATGATAGGACTATTGTAGAGAAAAAAGCTGCTATCAGTGTAGAAATTGCAATTACAAGCCAAGCGTATAATCCTTCCCACCAACTCATTATTCCTGGTAATAATCCTTGTGTTTTACCTATTTCGGGTGCTTGAATTTCTGACATAAACCGACTAATAAGCAAGTGTAAGCAGTGATGAGTCAAAGAAATTATAGGAATTGGAGATAAGATTAACAGTATTGTAAATATAGTCAATAATTCTGGACTGCGTACAAAATATGCGATACGGTAGCCTAACGTACTAGGATTCTTGAGTATAAATATAATAGCGCTCAAAAATAGATTCAAAACCAATGCTTTTAACCAAGAAGTAGGATAAGGAAACCATAAAGGCCAGTAAAACGTTTGTAGCTTTTGCTTAGGAGCTTCTTGAGTATTCGGCTGTTTCATAACCAATAAATCCAAAAAACTAAGATAATATTTTCTATCTCAGGATTCCCCATTTACAGGTAAAAGCAACATTTTCAAAATCTTTACAGCCCTATATTTAAAATTTATATAGATTTATTAAACTTATTACAAAAGCCCCGATTTTAGGTTCTCTCTGCACCTCTGCATGAGGCAAATTAAACATTAACGTTCCTTTGTAATTACAGAACTACCATTACTAATACTTACTTTTTGGATAAAAACGTCATTACAAGATGATAAAATATCAGTGCTGATTTGATTAGCTATAAATTCAAAATCTTGGTTTGTTATTCCCTGTGCAGTATCACCACTGAAGTTAATACAAATAGTTAGAATTTGAGGATTACTGGAAGACTGTTCATTATCTACTGCGTCTGTTTCAGCTTCTGCTATGCCTAAATTAAACTCTTTACTCCAAGCTGGAAACTCCTTACCAGTTTGTTGTCCGTAAACTTTCACGATTTCAATAGATGCAGCCCCTAAAGCGGTTAAACCTTTGCGGATAAATGCAACTAAAATTTGCTGATTTGGTACTTCGGCAGATTCTAGGATTACCTCCAAGCAAGCATCTTGGAAAGTAACCGTTGCAGCGATACCTTTGGGGTGTAAGTGGCGGTTCATCAGAGATGCGATCGCTTCTGCATCTCCCTGTTTTGCAAGTTTTAGAATATTTGGCTGTGTCATAACCAGTAAAAGAGAAAATTTAGGAAAATAAACTTATATTTTCAGGATTCCCTCTTGACAGCCTTAAGTAACATTGTGATGCAAAATATCAGCTAACCTGGGCTAAAATATTTAGTATAAAGATAGTCTTTCACAGACTTTTACAAAAATATATTTTCCCTGTATCAACATCAAAAACTAGTGTTTTTGTGCTTGCCAAATTAACAGGATTAATATTAATCAGTTAAATTCCAATTTTCAATATGAAATTTTACCGAGATCATGTTTGGCCTTCGACGCTAGAAGAAGCCATAGTTATCCAAGAAACGCTGCAAAATCAAGTAATTACTGAGGATCAACTGCAAGAACCTATTCAGTATGTTGCTGGGGTGGATATGGGTTTTGAAGCTGATGGAACCATTAGCCGTGCAGCAGTTGCAGTCCTGAGTTTTCCTGATTTGCAAGTAATCGAGACAAGCCTAGCACATCGTCCTACGACCTTTCCTTATGTTCCTGGGTTCCTCTCATTTCGGGAAATTCCAGCCGTTCTCGATGCCTTGGAGAAGATCAAAACAACACCAGATATCATTCTGTGTGATGGTCAAGGAATTGCTCATCCCCGCAGATTAGGTATAGCTAGCCATTTAGGGTTACTTATAGATATGCCGACAATTGGTGTAGCTAAGTCCAGGTTGATAGGTAAGCATGAAGAATTGGCAGAAACCAAAGGCAGCACGCAACCACTAATATATAACGGTGAAACCATTGGGGCAGTTTTGCGATCGCGCACAGGAGTAAAACCACTGTACATCTCCAGTGGTCATCGAATTAGTTTACCGACAGCGATTGACTATGTATTACGCTGCACGCCCAAATATCGACTGCCAGAAACAACACGCATTGCTGATAAATTAGCGTCGGATAGATAAAGCTTGTTGAAGTTTTTTCTAAATACTTGCTTCCACCTACTCAATCATGTTAGGAATCGCACAGGAAGATGTTGAAGTAGCTAAATACGATTTACGAAGTTAGAACCATGAACGCACTAACTTTACAGTGGCACGATGCAGGTCAAAATAAAACTCAGAGCATTTACGAACAACAGCCAAGTCAAAATCATGGCACTGTCCGCATCGGTCGCGACCCCCTCCGGTGCGATATTGTTCTGAGTCATCCTACTGTGTCTGGACTGCACGTTGAAATATTTTTTCATCACCAGCAACAGCGCTTTTATATCAGAAATTTGCGATCGCAAAATCCCCCCGTTGTCGATGGAAGGCAATTAGTCCAAGGTGAAATGCCTTTAACTGAGGGCACTAGCATCTCTTTGGGACAAATAAAACTCAACGTTACAAGCGTTTCCACAGGTAGCATTCCAGCAACAATTTTGCTACCACCCAATCCAGCATTAAATCTCGGACATCACCACCATCCACCAATACCCCCCGCACCACCGCCAGGAGTTTATGGCTTAGAATGCCCCAAATGTCATAAAGTTTCCCCAGCAGAGAATCTACAAATTGGCTGTCATTGGTGTGGCACATCTTTAGCTGCGGCTGTGAGTGTGTTGGTAGTTAGAAGTTAGGAGTTGGGAGGTAGGAGTTAGGAGTTAGGAGTAGAGACTGGAGAAGAGTTTTTTCCATGACAAATGACAAATGACAAATGACCAATGACTTACAAATCCAATTAAGTTGGGACGAACCAGCGACGGGTGAACGGCGAGAACCACTGTTGAATATGCCGATCGCTTTTGGTCGAGAATTTGCTCGCTTACCTGCTGAACTCAGGGGAATGCGGGTTTCTCGGATGCTGCTTAACAGTAATGAAGTTTCTCGCTACCATGCCCTAATCGACTGGGAACAAGATCATTTAGTAGTGATTGACCAAGGTAGCGTTAACGGTGTCTATGTCAATGGTCAACCACAAACGCGCAGTGTCCTGGTTAATGGCGATACGTTGCAAATTGGCCCGTATCTGATCGCAGTGACATTTGGTGCTAGCGCCTCTGCACCAGATACTAGCCCCCCTTCAACGATTCACTTCAACGCAAATACCAATCGCCCAGACCCCAGTTTGCCTGTAGTTCAGCCGCTAATGCCCGTGGCAAGTAATTTCCCGCCATTGGCATTTCAGGCACAAAAGGTTTCTGTGCAAGCACTTCATGCTACAGGATTACCAGTAGATGAATCTGATTATCTAGCGATCGGGGCGGGATTGGGTAGCTTTTTATGGGCTGATTTGTTGCGAATTAGTGGTGTACGTGCTGACAAAATTGTAGCTTTGGGATTAGAGGCGGAACCTTATGCCCGTTACAAGCGCCTCTGTCTGAATTCGCAAATTCCTTTATATGAAAGACTGCGTTCTAATTCTGACTCTTGTCCCGATAATATTTGGGGTTGGCCTAGTTATGCTTTGCGTGAAGCTTGGGGAGACTTAGCCAAGGGAGAGATAAAGTCAGGATTCAAGTATTTGTGGCAAGTTTTTGCTGAACCAACATTTGCAGAAACTTATACTCCTCGTGCGGGTAACGTCTTTGATTCCATAGATAGGGAGACAAAGCGCATTGGCTGGAATCAAATTTATCGCTATGGGCGAGTTAGGGTAATTCGCAAAACTGATGATGGCAGATATTGCGTAGCCTATTCTCGCGGCCCAGGAAATTATGCTTTTTTAGTTAGTCGTTATTTACATTTAGCTACTGGATATCCAGCAATTCAGTTTCTCCCAGATTTGCAAGCTTATAGGGAAAAATATCAAGACTTTAAATCTGTCGTCAATGCTTATGAAGCTCACGATCATGTTTATGAGCAACTAGAGCAACATGGTGGTACGGTATTGATTCGGGGGCGAGGAATTGTGGCTTCGCGGATTGTGCAGCGAATTTATGAAGCTAGAAAACGAAATCGGAATATTGCAGTTTTGCATTTAATGCGATCGCCTAAACCCCAAGGTAACAAATTTCAAAATACCCAGCGCCTAGTCAAAAATCATTACGAATTTCAACCCTTTAACTGGCCGAAAGCCTGTTGGGGCGGCGAACTCCGGGCAATGTTAGAAAAAGCCACCCCCGATGAACGCAAGCGTTTACTAGCAGACTGGGGTGGAACTACCACCGCCGACCGCCAAGACTGGCAGCAAATTACTGCCCAAGGGTTAAGCGAAGGCTGGTATCAAATTACCTTCGGTGAGGTGCTGGATGTGGAACGAGATGCCCAAAACCGGACTATTACCCGTATTCGAGAGCAAAGCTTTGGGGAAATGAAATTGCTAGCTGACTTTATTGTTGATGCTACTGGACTGGATGCCAAGGTGGATGCCAATCCCCTGTTAGCAGATTTGGTGAAACATTACAATTTACCAGTGAATCATCTGGGGCGATTGACTGTAGCGAACAATTTTGAATTGGTAGAAATGCGTAGCGATCGAGGTCAAATGTATGCTGCGGGAGCGATTACTTTAGGTGGCCCTTATGCCGCAGTTGATAGTTTCTTAGGCTTGCAATACGCCGCATTAGTCGCCGTTGATGGACTGGCCGCAGTTCGTGCGCCTGGAGTCCAAAGGTTGAATACTATAAGTTCCTTTAGGCAGTGGTTGAAGTGGGTGTTAAATCAGTCACCTTAGTATTAGGAAGTAGAAGGCAAGGGGCAGAAGGGTTAACAATTCAAAATTCAAAATGACGCTCTCTACGAGACGCTAAAAGCGTAGCTTGCTTCTCTGTAAGAGTACGCGGACTCGCTCTAAGCGTTCGCGCTAGCGTAAGAGTTGCCATGCCGTTCGCGTTAGCGTCTCTGAAAGAGAAGCCTCTCGTTCGCGTAGCGTCTCCCTTTGGGAGAAGAGAAGGCTTTACGCTGCGCTAACAAAATTCAAAATTAAAGATATTTCAGACGGGGATTTAAACCCCGACTGAAATGGTTGCTACATATAGATTGCAGGTTCTTAAACCCTTGAATTTACGATAAAGTCTTGATCTCTAATTCCTCTCTTCTTGCTTGAATTTTTTCTAATTTTACATTTTCGTCTTCCTTGCAAAAAACTGGGACGCTCCCCATCACAACGGTTAGGGGTTAGGTTTTTTGCAGGCTTTTCCATAGAACGTTAAAAGTCAGCTTAATTGTTCGTTTTTAAGAACTTAGATAAAACTTATAAGAAAAATTGCTGCTTCTGATTTAAAAGTACCTACTTTACGAAAATTTACCTTTTGAGCGGCTAGAGATGATCCTTTAGAGTACGGAAAGCCTCCCAAAGAGGTTTATACAGTTTATTGTTTAATTAACATTTTAAAATTAGATAATTGACAGTCATAAATAGAGCTTTTTTACCCAAAATTACCTTTTAATAGCAGTATTTGACGATACTCAAAATTTCATATTTATAAAAAAACTTCTATTGGAAACTGCCATAAATCATATAAAAATTAATAAACATAGAATTCAGCTACCTCTTTAGGAGTGGGTAATTTCCGTACTAGGATAGACAAAATTTCTAGAAGTAACAGCATAAAATTTAAAGGCACTTGTTAAGAAGTTTAGTAGCTAAAGTTCCTTTCTTCATGCCAAGTGAATCAATTACAAGCACTCAAACAACAGAAATAAAAAACTTTTAATTCAATTTTTATTTTTTAGGAGGTTTATGATGCGAATTGCTCAATTAGCTCCACTGTGGGAAAGAGTTCCGCCTCCAGCTTATGGTGGCGTAGAGTTAGTAGTGGGGTTACTGACCGATGAATTAGTCCGACGCGGACACGAAGTAACTTTATTTGCATCGGGAGATTCTATTAGTCTGGCAAAACTAACGTCAGTTCATCCCCGTGCCCTCAGACTCGATCCTACTATCAAAGATTACGGCATTTACGAGATGCTAAATCTAGCTTCGGTGTATGAACGCGCAGAAGAGTTTGATATTATTCACTCCCATATCGGGTATGGGGCACTGCCTTATGCAAATCTAGTAAAAACTCCTACGGTTCACACGTTGCACGGTACTTTTACCCCTGACAACGAAAAGATGTTTAGTTTTGGTAAAAAACAACCCTACGTCAATATTTCCAATGCACAACGAGAACCAAGGTTAGGTTTAAACTCTATAGCAACGGTTTACAACGGAATTGATGTTAGCAGTTATGAATTTCACTCCCAACCAGAAGATTCTCCTTATTTAGCGTTTTTAGGTCGGATATCTCCAGAGAAGGGAGCGCACTTAGCCATAGAAATTGCCAAAGAAACTGGTTGGCATTTAAAAATGGCAGGTAAGATAGATGTCGTTGATGTGGAATACTTTGAGAAAGAAATTAAACCGCACATTGACGGAGAGCAAATTGAGTATCTAGGCGAAGCCAACCATGCTCAAAAAAATGCCCTGATGGGTGGTGCAGTAGCAACTCTGTTTCCGATTACTTGGCGGGAACCCTTTGGATTGGTGATGATTGAGTCAATGGCTTCAGGTACGCCAGTGATTGCGATGAAATTGGGGTCTGCTGAGGAGGTAATTTCTCAGGGTAAGACGGGTTTCCTGTGCAATAATATTCAAGAGTGCATCAGTGCGATTGATCGCGTCGTAGAGTTAGACCGCTATGCTTGTCGTCAGTATGTCGAAAATCTTTTCAGTGTTAAGCACATGACTGATGGCTATGAGGCGGTTTATCAAAAAATAATCGCAGAACGATTTTCTCAGAATGGGCATTTCCGCAGTTTGGTTGATTTAGCTAGCTAGCGATCGCATTTGTGTAATCTTACATCTTTTTAACTAAGTAGAATATAGACTCTCGTAGGGTAGCACAACTGTGCTATCCTACCAAGTCAAACGTTCGCTCCATTTTTGTAAAGTTCTAGCACTCACTCCTGGAACTCGCTCTAAGTCTTGTAAAGATGTAAATTTTTGCTGTTGACGACTAATAATTATTCGCTGTGCTAACTTCTTACCCACGCCAGGGAGAGTTGCTAATTCTTCTAAACTTGCAGTGTTGATATTGACTTTTTGAATAGCTTGTAACTCAGTTGATGAAGAAGTTTTTATCTGGGGACACCTTGTTTGTTCTAATTTGATTTTTTCTTGAATTGCTGGTGGTAAACCGGGTTTGACTTTGGTATAAAGACGAGCAAATTCTCGCACATAATGAGCAGCAACAACCGGATTTTCAATCACTACAAGCGTCTCATCGTTACCATTATTGGCAGCATCTGACCAATTATGAGAACCTGTAATTACTGTTTGACTATCAATAACACCAAATTTGTGATGCAATAAATCGCCTTTGGGTAACACAGGTACGCCTACGGTTGTAATTGGATTTTGCCAAGGATGATTGTCAATTTCATATTTACATTTGTTACTCAGAGCAACCCCCATCATATCTAAGGCTTCGCTGTAAGGACGGTAGGCGAATTGTGGTTCAATTAAAGCGCGAATTTGCACACTTTGTTGATGGCGTTTTTCTAAAATATTGGCAAGAGGCTGTTCAGAAAATACAAATAACGCCATATCAATAGACTTGGTTGCTGAATCTAAAGTTTTACCAATTAAACCATTACTACTGTTATTCCAAGGTTGAGTTGGAGAAGTAGGCGAAAATTGCACAGTAATTTTGGTATTACCCAAAGTTATTTGTTTAGGTAAACGTATCGGCTTTTGCAAACCAAATCGACTATCTGCTTGACCTCCCGGCCCGTCACCCCACATAATGTTAAATTCTTCTATAAATAAAGATGCTAATTCTGGGCTGTCAATCTGCAATAAATTATTGGCATTGCCTAAACTACTAGGATTTGTAAAATCACCAGAAGTATCACTTAATGTAAAATTAGCTGAAGTGATAATTACGAGGCGATTGTCCACAATCACAAATTTATGATGCATCAAGCTGCTACCTGCTGAACCATCGGCTCGATCGTCTAGCCAGGGAATTTTGGCATTCTGCAAAATCATTAAAGCATCTCTTTGATTGATTTCGGTTGGACTGAGTTGATTATCGTGATTAATATCAATAAATTTGCGAAATTCGTTGTAACGTTCCTGTTCTCTTTTATCTAACTTACCTACTTCAGCAGATGTTAAGCTACTCCAAGGTCGGCTGTAAAGATTTTCTAAAATTATCCTGACTTTTACCCCAGCTTTTTGTCTATCAACCAATGCTTGGGCAACTTTGGGTAAACGTAATTCTTGCACCGCTACATCTACTGTGGATTTAGCATTTGTAATCGCATCCACAATCTGTTTTTCTAAATCATCCCCCAGGCGAGTTTGCTGACGGTAAGCTTCTTGGTATTCTGAAGACTCAGAATGGTTAAAGTAAGCTTGAATTAACGGGTCTTGTGGTAAGGATGCTGGACGCTGATTGTAGGACTGAACTCGTTGACAACCAGGGAGGGAGAATATCAGTAAAAAGATATATAAAAAATATCTTTGTCTAGAGAGAAGTTGCACTGTAATCTGTTAAAAGTGGATTGGGAGTGGATATATTTATCATTCCCAAAATTTTGTATTCAGAATTAAGTAGAGAAATAAGTTTGCAAGTCAAGGAAAAAATTCACTGCTAGATGTAAAATTACAGATATTTTTTTCAGGATTTGTCCACAAAAACTGTATATCCTGACAAATCCGCAGTCTATCACTAACATGTGTTCTCACTATTATCGGTTATATGCAAATTTATCTAGATTACAGCGCCACTACTCCGATTCGAAAAGAAGCGATCGCAGTTATGCAAACAATCCTCACTCAACAGTGGGGCAATCCTTCTAGTTTACATGAGTGGGGACAACGGGCGGCAACAGTTGTAGAACAAGCCAGAGTCCAAGTTGCTGGTTTAATTAACGCCGCTACCCCTGAATCGATCGTTTTTACCTCTGGTGGCACTGAGGCAGATAATTTGGCGATTATGGGTGTGGCTCGGTTGTATGCTGTACCTCAACATATAATTATCTCCAGCGTTGAACATTCCGCAATTTCTGAGACAGTGCGGTTGCTAGAAGTGTGGGGTTGGGAAGTTACGCGCTTGTCTGTAGATATTAAAGGCAGAGTTAATCCCTTGGATTTAAAGGCGGCGTTGCGACATAACACAGCCTTAGTTTCTATAATTTACGGTCAAAGTGAAGTTGGGACTGTGCAACCGATCGCAGAACTGGGTAAGATAGTGCGATCGCATGGTGCTTTGTTCCATACAGATGCCGTACAAGCTGCGGGACGTTTACCTATAGATGTGCAACAACTCTCAGTAGACTTACTTAGCCTTTCTAGTCATAAAATATATGGTCCCCAAGGTGCAGGGGCGTTGTATGTGCGTCCTGGTGTGGAATTGATGCCTTTATTGAGTGGTGGTGGGCAAGAAATGGGACTGCGTTCTGGTACGCAAGCAGTACCGATAATTGCGGGGTTTGGTGTAGCAGCAGAATTAGCAGCGCAAGAATTAGCTACAGAAACACCACGGTTAATTGAATTACGCGATCGCGCCTTTGCCCAATTAGCTGAAATTCCTGGTTTAATTCCTACAGGGGATGACTGCGATCGTTTACCTCACCATATCAGTATGTGTCTAGAAAACGCCGATGGGGAAAAACTCAGCGGTAAAACCTTAGTACGACAGCTAAACCTTGCTGGCATCGGCATCAGTGCTGGTGCTGCTTGTCATAGTGGTAAACTTAGTCCTAGCCCGATATTGTTAGCGATGGGTTATTCCGAAAAAGCTGCCTTGGGCGGAATTCGCATCACATTGGGGCGTGAGACGACGGAAGCTGATATAGATTGGACGGTAATGGTATTGAAGCAAGTTTTGCAAAGGCTGACACCAGATTTATCTTTAGTTAAGGGTTGATAGCTGATACTAAAATTTAGATACAGCATTTGTCGGAGTGTTTTCTATGTCCCTGCAAGAGCTTAAAGAGCAAGCCCGTCAACTGCCAGCGAGCGATCGTCTTGAACTTGTCCGTGCGATTATTGAATCCTTGCAAGATGTTCCAACCCAACTACCTGAGCGATCGCGCATCATCAAGCAGATGAAAGGTTTATTGAAGACCGACAAGCCAGCGCCGACTGATGAACAAGTGGAGTTCATGCTAGAAGAATGTTGGGTGGAGAAATATCTTTAATGAGAGTTTTGATTGATACCAACATCGTTCTAGATTATTTGCTAGACCGAGAGCCATTTCTGCAAGATGCCGAAGCCCTGTTTAATTTGATCGATTCTGGACAAGTGGTTGGATACGTGACTGCAACAACACTCACTGATATTTTCTACATCGCCCGCAGACAAACTCAAAGTATTGAACTTGCTAGACAGGCAGTTTCAAGCATACTGGCGATTTTGGTTATGTGCTCTGTAAATCGGGCTATTTTAGAAGCAGCTTTTGCATCTGGTTAGAAGGCTGCAATCAAAACTATGGTGTTTACTGAACAGGGAGATATTCTAAAATTAAATTTTTTAGAGATTTGTAATTTTCTAAATTTCTAAAAAATTGATATACTAATTTCTGAGGATATTTACTATTTAAACCCTCCAATGTTTTGGTAATTACATTATCTATTAATTCAGGAAGTTCATTTTCAAGATATTTTTCAAAATCTGAATCAGAAATAAATAATTTACTTTTACCCACATAAGTAAATATCATATGAAGAATAAATCTATTACCGTATATACAAGTTCCTTTCTCTTTGTCAACATTACTATTTTGTTTTTGAGTTAGTTTAGTATCTAACACGCGCATTATTTGAATCTTGCGCCAAATCGTTATTGCCGTAATGTTTTCATGAAAAAGCTCTGTATAAGGAGGTTTGTTAACATCTTCCCATAGCTTGCCTATTTTATCTTTTGCCATAAGTGTATAGCGGATTTCATTTAAACTACACGCTAGTGCTATAATTGCTTCTTCAAAACTACAGTTCTTACTATCTACTGGTGATTTTTTATCATTTCTTTTGTAAGAATAATTAATGCCAGCTAAAGCAAAGTCTATCTTTAATTTTTCTTGCAGAGAATCTAGTGAAATAAAATCACGATTTTCGACTTTATTTTGAGTATTAGTAGCTTTGGTCACTCTAAGAGAAAAATCTGGAGGGCAATTCTCTAAAGAGATTAGTTTTATAAATACTTTAGCCTGATTAACTTTTTCAGCATCTTTTTTATAAGTATTACCTATAGTTCCAACTGTTTGCGCCCCATTTACAATGGAGATTCCTTCGCAGTGAAAGTATCCAATTGACTTATCTGATCCACCCATAGGTTTTTTGTGTATTTTATGACATAAAACTGTAACTCCATTATTTAAATATAAAAAGTTATGTGGTGCGCTTAATAAAGTATCTTGAATACCATCATTTACATCACTTAAACCAACAAAACTTCGGATGTTTTTTGAAAATAAACTCTCTCCATTTGCTAACCAAATTTCCGCCAAAGTTTGAGCATCGATTTGTCCATATATTGCTTGGTAAGGTTCCTCTATTTGTCCCCAGCTTGTTAAATTTAAATCTGCGTTAACAGGTTTACCTTCCAAGCTTGCTGATAATGCTTTATGAGCTTCATATAGAGAAAATGTTTCCCAAAAAAATAATTCGCTAGCTTCATTATTTTCTTCTAATAAATTTGATATTATTTGGCGATTATGATCGCCTAATTTTGTACCTGAATAAGCAAGAATAATTTTAACTTTTACGCTATAATCAGCCAATGCTTTCTCTATTAAAATTTGTTTATTATTGACTTTTAGATTAAATTTTTCAAATTTAAAATCAATTATATCTTTGATACCTTGTATAAACTTATGTATCTCACCCGTATCAGGTTCTCCATTGCCAGATTCAATCCATTTTGATTGAACTATCCAAAATATTTTTTCACTTTCATCATAGTAGATAGCATCAATTCCATTATCTCCATAGCCATCGACAATTGCTTGAGCAGCAATTTCAGGTTCCAATGATGCAAGACTCATTAAGCTATAGGCGGCATAACTTCTTGAGAGTAACACTTTCTGCTTTTCTGACTCAGCTTTGTTCAAATGATCTGATATGTCAATTAATCCAGTCAGTGTTTCGTTTAACTTATTTTTAATATGTGTTAATTGAAGTCTTACCACCTTATAGCCTCCTCTTTATTAAATGTTCTCAAAGGGATAAATTTACTTACAGTATAACTAAGTATATTTTTTTTGGTTGTGTTCGATGTCTCTATGTCCTAGTACAATACCTGAGTACTGTATTAGCGTAGTGTAAACCACTGCGATCGCCTCCTATAATATCAATCTGAATAACTTTAAGATCAGCATCATGAGTATTATCGTCTTCGGCAGCATCAATATAGATTTGGTAGTAACAACACCCCGGTTGCCAGTTGCAGGAGAAACGTTACTAGGAGAAGATTTTTTTAAAGTTTCGGGAGGGAAAGGAGCCAATCAAGCCGTAGCATTAGCAAAATTGGGCATTCCTACCCAGATAGTAGGGCGTGTAGGTGCAGACGATTTTGGTAAGGAACTTGTTAACAATTTGCAAACATCTGGTGTGCAGACTGATAACATTTTTGTGGATAAAACTGTTAGTTCTGGAGTCGCTATTATCACCGTGAGTCAGACTGGTGAAAATCAAATCGTCGTCATTCCTGGTGCAAATGGGCGCGTCAATCAAGAAGATATAGAGCGATTATCCCACTTTTTACCAGAAGCGACAGCACTACTTTTACAACTAGAAATTCCTATTACTGCCGTGGTTGCTGCTGCTAAAGCCGCAAAAGGTACAAATATAAAAGTAATTTTTGACCCCGCACCCGCACAATCTAATTTACCAAATGAATTGTATCCATTGGTTGATATTATTACACCGAATGAAGTTGAAGCAGCGCAGTTGGTGGGTTTTCCTGTGAATGGAGAAGAACAAGCCGCCAAAGCAGCTGCGGTTTTATTGCAACGGGGTGTGGAATGTGCGATCGTCAAACTAGGTGCTAAGGGTGTTTTTTGTGCCACTGCTGAAGAAAAGTTTTTTGTACCCGCGTTTTCAGTTCATGCAGTTGATACAGTAGCCGCAGGCGATGCTTTTAATGGTGGTTTAGCGGCGGCACTTTTTGAAGGACTTTCCTTACATCAAGCAGTTGTTTGGGGTGCAGCAGCAGGTGCTTTGACAGCGACAAAACCAGGCGCACAAACTTCGCTACCGGATAGATTTACATTAGATGCATTTCTTCAGGAAAGGGGAATGAATAGTGGCTTTCAAGGGTAGGTATTTATAGCGCTTCTCGAATGGAAGCAATACATTTTGACCTCTCTCCTAAAAGGAGAGAGGCATTGATGCTCCTCCCCTTCCCTCGCAGGGAAGGGGCTGGGGGTTAGGTCTGTATTTCACGCAATTGAGAACCGCTATAAAAAAGCATAGATAAACAAGTAAAATGCTTATCTGATAAGAATCGGCAGAAATATCAGTGCGGAGCTTCTGAACGATGTAGGGTGTATGGCAGGAGAAATGCAGATAGTAAAAGTGAGGAATTAAGTATGGCACTATATCTAGACTCAGCGATCGCATCGGAAGCTGAAGCCGTTAAGCTTTGGGGATGGGTAAAAGGTATTACCACAAATCCCACGCTATTATCTCAAAGCGATACTCCACCAGAAACCACGCTCAAAAAATTGGTTGCCTTGACAAATGGCCCGTTATACTATCAACTTATGGCATCTGATAAAGCTGGGATGCTAGCTGAAGGTAGAAAAGCTTTCGAGATTATTGGTTCACAAACAATTTTGAAGATTCCCGCAACACCGTTAGGGTTTGAAGTGGTGGCGAGTCTATCACCAGAAATTACCTGTTCGGTGACAGCTATTTATAGTGCAGCACAGGCAGCAGTCGCACGAGAAGCAGGAGCTAAAATTGCCATAGCTTACGTAAATCGAGCTACTCGATTGTTAGGTGACGGTATTGCCTTAGTGCGGGATATGGCTAGCGTACTCAAAGGTAGCGATACAGAAATCTTGGCAGCTAGTATCAAATCTCCTGAAGAAGCAGTTGCATCGTTGCAAGCTGGTGCGGATCATTTAACTTTACCATTGGCAATGTTGCAGGCGATCGCAACTCATGAATTCTGCCAAAAAACTGTTGAAGAATTCGCTAAAGGAGGCATTGGTTTAACTAATTCGTAATTCGGATGTATTCAATAAGTGAATTTAGCTAAACTATAAAAATCAAATTTACTCAACATCTCCAAAAAGGTGAATACCGCAGGTACTTGCAGAGCATTAGATAAAGTTGCAGTTGCAATTACTCTTTCGAGCGGTGCGGGTAAACTGTATACTTGCACCTTTGGGGGAATGGGTACAGCGGCTAAACGAGGCATAATAGCTGCTCTTAATCCTTGATTCACCATGCTAACGACTGTGGAATCTTCTTGAATGTCGCTAGCAGTATGGATTGGAATTGCCAAAGTCTTCAGATGGTTGTGAAGAATGCGTCCACAGGGTGTACAAGGAAGCAAAACCGGCGGATAGGCTGCGATGTCTTCCCAAGTAATTTGCGAACTACTAATTTTGGTATCTGGTGGTAGTAAAGCTACATACTCATCCCGAAAAATTTCCCAGGTTTCAAATTCTTCGCCAGTTGGCAGACAGGTAATACCAATATCGGCACGTCCATCATGCAAACACTGCTCTACATCCGTGAAAGCACCACATTCTATGATTGTGACAGCAATTTCTGGGAATTGATTGTGAAATTGAGCGATCGCTTTTGGTAATAGATGGGTAGCGACGCTCCGAAAAGCCGCAATTCGTACATGACCACCATGTAAACCTTTATGCAAGTTTGCTTCGTGTTGCATCATTTTTAGATGCTGCATTGCTTGACGCGCATGATACAAAATGCGCTCTCCAGCAGGTGTCAGCACAGCACCGTGACGACCTCTCGCAAATAATGGCACACCTAATTCTTCTTCTAGGGTAGCGATCGCATGACTAATTGCAGGTTGGGAAAGCTGCAATTCTAAGGCTGCTTCACTAAAGTTACCACGATCTGCTACTGCAACTATGGCTCGGAGTTGGGAGAGTTTCATAGGCAATTGATGAGAACAAGGGTATACACATCCTGACTTTATTGTGGCAAAAAGGTTGTATTAGTGATTTTTCATATCTATAAATCCCATTTATAGAACCTATGCAAGCCATGATTTGATTCCTAACTGAGATGTTGTTACTGTTTTATTTACTGAGCAACTTTCAGGAATAATTTTATGAACAATAACATTAAGTGTCTATCAACAGAAGATATAGAAATAAATTGTAGTCCGTCATTCCAAAAAAAATCCACTCAAACTTTTGGAAATCTCTGCATCTGATTTGGGCAAATTTTGTCAAAAAACTCCTAGTAGATCCTAATGAATTACAAGTTTGGCAAAAGGTTGACCGCCACGGTAATATCTATTGGCAAGCTTACGACCCGGCAACCGGAAAATCTTTCTCTTCGGGTTCCGAAACTGATGTGTTTATGTGGATTGAACAACTTTATAGGTATTAAAAACATGACACAACTTACTTTGGTAATCGGCAACAAAAATTATTCATCTTGGTCACTTCGTCCTTGGTTAGCGATGAAGCAATTCGGTTTGGAATTCAATGAGATTCGGATTTCTCTCTACAACAACCCAGATTTTTCATCAAAGGTTCGGCAATACTCGTCATCAGGAAAAGTACCTGTGTTATTGCACGATACGCAAACAGTGTGGGATTCTCTCGCTATTTGTGAATATCTAGCTGAAACTTTTCCAACCCTGCAATGGTGGCCAGAGAATAAGGCCGCAAGAGCATTAGCTCGTTCTGTCAGTGCAGAAATGCACTCAGGATTTCAAAACTTGCGTCAGAATATGCCAATGAACTGCCGTACTAAATATCCTGGTAAAGGTTTAGAACTCGGCGTACAACAAGACATTGACCGCATTACTAATATTTGGCAAGAATCACGTCAAAAGTTTGGAAGTGGTGGCAATTTTTTGTTTGACAATTTCACGATTACCGATGCATTTTTTGCTCCAGTTGTGCTGCGGTTTATCGCCTATGATGTGCAGTTAGATAGTATTTCTAGAGATTATGTTGAGTCAATTTTGGCACTTCCAGCAATGCAAGAGTGGATAAATGCAGCAAAGAATGAGACAGAAGTTATTCCCCAATATGAATTTTAGTGAAATAACAAATAAGAAAAACTTAAATTCTAGATGCAAATCAAAGAGATATTGCTACTAGACATTTCCAGAAATTAAATATGTGTTATCTAGAACCCTTATGCCGAGACATAGCAATGCTATGTCTCTACATTCTTTTTTAGACAGGACTTAGGCAAAAACTCTCTCAAACTCTTATTCCTACCCTTCGGGAACGCCAAGGGCGAACGTGTCCTTTGCGTCCTTCTCTAACGAGACGCTGCGCGAACGCGGTTCGTTTTATCATAGTTTTGCGTAAGTCCTATTAGATATTGATAATTTGAAAGAGTTATAACCTTCCTATAGTCCCTTTGATGCTTTGGGGAGATGAGGTTAGCTAGGACGTGAATTTTTTTACAAATCATTTAGGATTGCGATCGCTCTCTTAAGCCACTCTGGTAAACTGTAAGGTCTATCCAGGAAAATCGCCCGAGCCATCCTGACACTGTTCAAGCTCTAGTGCTTATGGAGCATAGCTTATAGCTTTACAAACGTGCTATTCTTCTCTAACGACTGTTTAATAGCGTTAAGCTAGAATAAATCCATTTTAATATTAGTAATGCCTAATATTCAAGAACACGTAAACACTCTAGTTACGAAATTTGTTCCGGGTTATAGATTTTTTCGCTTACAAGAACTCACAATTGATAAAAATAATTCAATTCAAACAGAAATTAATAGTCAATCAATTAAAGTTCTTAGTTGGAATATTGCTAAACAAAACTATAATAACACTTGGCTAGAAGATTTTTCACAAATAATTGCAACTTATCAACCAAACCTCATATTTTTACAAGAGTTCTCTTTAAAGTTAGAGGCAGACGAATGGGCAAAATGGTTGAAAATGAATTGGAGTTTTGCTCCTAATTTCGTAGATATTCATCATCAAACTTATTCAGGAATATTTACAGCATCGACAATCAGTCCGATTACAAAAAAAGTTATAACTACTAAACATTATGAACCGATTGTTAAAACTCCTAAGATTTCTTTAATCACTGAGTATCTGCTATCTGAGCAAAGCATAACTCTCATGACAATCAATACTCATCTGATCAATTTTGTAGATATAAATAAATTTAAAATCCAACTAAATGAATTAGAGCAAGCCTTATCTATACATCGGGGGCCACTAATATTTTCAGGAGATTTCAATACTTGGAGTCGAAAAAGAGCAGTTATTCTCAATCAAATAACAACTCAATTAGGATTAACGCCTGTAATTTTCGCACCTGATGAGAAGGAGAAAATTAAACGCTTCCTGTTGTCACCCCCTTTAGATCATATCTTTTATCGAGATATCAGTGTGAAGAAAGCTAGTGCGAAAGTGCTAGACCAAATTTGTTCATCCGATCATAAGCCATTGCTGGCAGAATTTAGTTATACCAATACTCAATAAAAATTAAGATGCTTGTAGATGCTGGTGTTCTCGCTATTTTTAGCACAGCTACAGTTGTTGTTCATGTCGTAGGAGTTATACATGCAGCCCATGCAGTGATGAATGTGCGTTCTTCTCAAGGGGCAATTGCCTGGAGCATTTCTCTAATTACCTTTCCCTGGCTAGCGATTCCATTGTATTGGATTTTAGGAAGAACTAAATTTCATGGATATGCTGAAACACTGCGCTCAGTCTATGCACAACACTATAAGCTTTTTCATTCGACTTATAGCGAACTGATTAAATTTCAGGTTGCACCACCAGATAATCTAGTCCAGTTGCAACCCTTAGCGGAGGCTTTTACAGACATTTCTTTCACATCAGGGAATGCTGCCGAATTACTGATTAATGGTCAACAAACCTATGAAGCGATGCTGAAAAAGATTGCATCGGCGACAAATTATATTTTGTTTCAATTCTATACTGTTAATGATGACGAATCAGGTAATGAGTTTAAAGAAGCGTTGATTGCTAAAGCCAAGCAAGGAATAAGTATCTACTTTCTCTACGATGAAATTGGTTCCAAGAAACTATCTCGCCCTTATATCCAATCTCTACAACAGCATGGAATTGCAGTGAGTGCATTTAACACCACTAAAGGTCAGGGTAATCGGTTCCAGTTTAATTTTCGCAATCATCGAAAAATTTTGGTGGTGGATGGAGAAATAGCATTTGTAGGTGGACTAAATATTGGTGATGAATATTTAGGAAAAAATCCTCGCTTGAGTCCCTGGCGCGACACTCATATCATGCTTGAAGGCCCAAGTGTACAAAGCCTACAAAATTCGTTTGTGCGAGATTGGTATTGGGCAACTCGAAAACTTCTCGAAGTTAATTGGCAGGTAAAAATTAATCAGGAAACAAATCAAACTGTATTTATACTTCCTACAGGCCCCGCAGATCATCTGCCAGCTTGTAAGCTTTTTTTCGTCGAACTAATTAATCAAGCTCAAACTCAACTCTGGATTGCTAGTCCCTATTTTGTGCCGGATGAGGCAACATTGTCAGCCTTAAAACTGGCAGCAATGCGAGGTGTTGATGTGCGAATTCTCTTACCAAATCGACCCGATCATTTATTTGTTTATTTATGTTCCTTCTCTTACTACACCGAAATGGAAAAAATCGGTATCAAGTTGTATCGTTACAAAAATGGGTTTATGCACCAGAAAGTTATAGTCATTGATGAGAATCTAGCAGGGGTAGGAACTGTTAACTTAGATAATCGCTCTTTTTCCCTAAATTTTGAAGTTATGGGTTTTGTTACCGAGTGTGGGTTTGTCCAAAGTGTAAAAAAGATGTTAGAGGATGATTTAGCTGTCTGTGTTGCTGTCGATCTTAATGAGTACGATAAAAAACCTTTTTGGTTCAAGTTAGCTGTGAGAGTCTCTCGATTGCTGACTCCTTTACTTTAATCGTTAATATATGGATTAATAGAATAATCCATCAGGCAAAGTTAGGGTAATTTACTCAGTGGTGTCGCTAAACCGTCAATGCTGACAAGATTTTTCTTTTGTTGATATTCTCGAACTCCCTCTTCGCCTTTTTTACTAGCCCAGTTTAATAGAGTCTGGCGCTGACCTTGATATTCATAGAGTGGTACGCCAAAACCACAGGAAGTCTGGATTTTTTCAATGTCAGCGACGATAATTTGACGAGTTCCAGGTATCGGCAAAAACTGAGAATACAACGAGTCCCACTCTGGAGAACTCGGTAAAATCGTGGTTCCTTGACCGTAAAGACGCAAGATAGACGGAGGTTCTTGAAAGGCACAAAACATGAAGGTTATCCGCCCATTTTCTTGCAAATGGGCTGATGTTTCGTTACCACTACCTGTGAGGTCTACATAAGCTACTCGGTTGGGAGAAAGGATGCGAAAGCAGTCCTGACCTTTAGGAGACAGGTTAACATGACCTGTGGGACTCAAAGGTGCAGAGCCAACAAAGAAAATGTATTGGGCAGCAATAAAGTCTTGCAGTTCGTCAGTAATACAGTCAAATAATTTAGACATAGACTGTCTGATTTATATTTATAAATTTATCATGTTCTCAGCCTATGTCTTAGCTAAAAATCTAGCAAGGTATAATTACCGATGTCTGGTTTATCGGAAGGGAGTGGGGAGTTGGGAGAAAACTGTTACTGTCTCATATATCGACTAGCCATTTGGATGGCATCAGCAATATCGACATCACCATCACCATCAGCATCCAAGAAGGAATTTAGGACAGGATTTCCGCCAGCTTGGGGATTTTGAGCATTGGCTCCTGATTGCAAAAACTTTAGCACCAAAGGTACTGCCAAAGGCAGCAATTGTTGAACTATACCAGCATCCAACCCAGTGCGCTGGGCTGCAACTTGAGCTACTTGCTGTTGTATCTGAGGAGAAAACAACGAATTGACGGCTTGGGGGTTGGGAGAAGTACCAGCATATTGACTGACTAAATTTTGTGTGGCTTCATTACCATCTGTGGCTTGTTTGTCTTGTAAAGCAGAACGCACTTGACCACCCACAATTGACAAAACTGATTGGATGGTAGAAGGGTCTGCGCCTGTGCTACTGCTCAACTGCTGTACACTATTAACAATGCTTCCTATTTGACCTAAGCTGCCCTGTTGATTGGGATTAGCGACAGCACCAAGAATTTGATCGAAAAGTCCCATAAGTTTGTTTCTCTCTTTGTTCTCAAAAACTTGCCAAAACTGGCTGGAAGTTTTTTTGTGTACACGGACTTTTGTAAGTCTACTAAAAGATTAGAACACGCAAGCTTCATAATGAACGAATAAAATTTCAAAAGCTACTAACTCAAGGATGAGAAATCGATCGAGCGATTACAAATTCTGTGCTTCGATTTAACTCAGATTGGCAAGTAATTTTACCCTGATGTTTTTCTACCACAATCTGAAATGCGTAAGCGTAGACCGCCGCAGGCATCGCTAGCTTTAAACCCTTAATCCATCGTGGCTTGGTTGTCAAAAATACTTCAAAGTTCCCAATCAAAAAATAAATCGCTGTCTGTAGAAGAATGTTCCTCTATCTTGCAGACAGCGATCGCAAAACGCTCAACTTATTTGACCGATATTTGCTCTACGCTAATGCCGCTACTTTCTCTAGTAAGCCTTGAAACAGCCTCAAGCCATCACTACCCCCTAGCATTGCGTCTGATGCCCTTTCTGGGTGCGGCATCATTCCCAACACATTACCCCGGCGATCGCTAATCCCGGCAATGTTGTTCAGTGAACCGTTGGGATTCTCCCCTTCATAGCGAAATATGACTTGCCCGTTATCTTCAATTTCTGCGAGAGTGGCTGCATCAGCGTAGAATCGCCCCTCTCCGTGGGCAATGGGCAAAGTGATAACTTCACCAGTTGTATAAGCGTGCGTCCATAGATTAGTACGTTCAACTTTCAACGGGACGCGATCGCAAATAAAATGTAAATCCCGGTTTCTGGTTAACACTCCTGGCAAAAGTCCAGCTTCAGTTAATACCTGAAAGCCATTGCAAATACCGAGGACAAACTTACCCTTTTGAGCGTGTTCTATAACCTGCTGCATCACGGGTGAAAAACGTGCGATCGCACCACAGCGCAGATAATCCCCGTAACTAAAGCCACCAGGAATAATCACGACATCCAAATCAGCAATATCTGTTTCTTGATGCCAAACCATCCGCGTTGGTTGGCCCAGTAAATCTCTGGTTACATAAGCAACATCGCGATCGCAATTAGAACCGGGAAAAACAACAACACCGAATTTCATGATTAGTTAGGGGAGCGAGGAGCAGGGGGAGCAGGGGGAGCAGGGGAGGCAGGGGAGGCAGAGGAGGCAGTGGAGGCAGGAGAAGAAGTACTATTGATGCCCCATGCCCCATGCCCAATGCCCCATGCCCAATCCCTAAAATACCCCAGTTTGAGTTTCGACCTCAATTAATTCAAAGCGGTAATTTTCAATTACGGGATTTGATAGCATTTGGTCACAAATGGTATCAAGGTCTTTACGCGCTTTTTTCTCTTCAGTTGAGGTGATGGTGAGTTCAATGTACTTGCCAATCCGCACCTGGTCAACGTTATCGTATCCCAGTTGCTTAAGACCGGATTGTACTGCCACACCAGCGGGGTCTAAAACTGAAGGACGAAGGGTCACGAAAATTTTGGCTAGATACTTGGTTTGCACGGGCTTTTGCTGAATGCTGCGATCGCTATACTATAACTTTCTGTTCCAACTGAGTGAAAATAAGATTACGAAGCGGTTAAAGTTAATCGATCGATTAGCTCATCTAACAGCTTCAAACTACAGTGCCATACTTAAATAATTGTCTATGAGAGCTATACGCACCCGCAGTCAAGAGCGTATTTTCAACCTGCTGAAAACTATCAAAAAAGGCATTTCCGCCCAAGATATTTACGTAGAACTACGTAATACAAATCAGAGCATGGGTTTAGCAACAGTTTACCGTTCTCTAGAAGCCTTAAAACTAGAAGGCATGGTACAAGTGCGGAATTTGGCTAACGGTGAAGCCCTCTATAGCCTAGCGCAGCAAGATAAACACCACCTTACTTGCTTGCAATGTGGTGTCTCAATTCCGATTAATCAATGCCCAGTTCATGACTTAGAAAACCAATTAGAATCAAGCCATAAGTTTAAAGTTTTTTACCACACCCTAGAGTTTTTTGGGTTGTGCAGTCAATGCCAGGTGAATCAAGGTACTGAGATTGGTCAATAATCATACCAATGCTATAAATGGACGTACAGAGGAACGTCGTTGATTTATTTAGATACAAGCGTTATCGCTCCTTTGTATTGGGCAGAAACTGCTTTATTCAAACAAAACTCAACCAACTAAATACATCTGCAACTGTTAATTGCCAATTTCCTAAAACACTCAAAACTGGTAAAATATCTTGCTTTTCTTTTAATTCTGGTAATTTATTTGGTTCAAAAATCATGATTGACTCATCAGCAGAATCGAGCAACCAACCTAGCTTTGCTCCATTTTGAATAGAAAATGTAATTTTGCTGATAACTCGGTTAGGTGATTGTTCCGGTGAGAGGATTTCAATTATCCAATCTGGGGGAATTTCAAATTTATTTGTAATTTTTCCATTAGGCAGCAATGGAATTCTTTGCCATTCAAAAACGGCTATATCTGGTACTATGGAACGACCTTGAAATGTGCAGCGTAATTCAGGAAAGGCGTAAGCTAATTTTTGTAGTTTTGCAACTTGATTTATGGCAGAAGCTAATTCAATTTGTAAAGCACTGTGTTCTCCTTGTGGCATAGGTTTTTGAGAGATTTGCCCATTAAAATACTCATTTGCTGGCTTTGTTTCTGGTAGTTTTAAGAACTCTTCTACATTTAGTGCTGTGGTTGGCTCAATAGATAAGGTCATAATTTACAACTTATCAAAACTTGATTATTTCATTATGAGAAGAATGGGACGAGTCGTGCATACGCGTAGCCCTTCATAGACATCGTATTCTTTTCAGTAGCCATTGTAATTTTATCAAATAGGTCACGCATAAAGTTTATAGCGTTGTAGAAGAAAATCGATTAACGCGAATAACTTTTCCTGTTAATGTTGATTCCGTAGAAATCACTGCATCAATATTTGTTGCTAATCGATTCCAATCTAAATCATCTTTGCAGGCAATTATCCCAGTATGTTCGGGTTTAATCTTATGCAATTTTAAAAAATCACGACGATTAATGGTTAATACAGCCCGATTTTCTAATATCGCAAACTCTAACACCATATCATCAGAAATTCCGGCTTTGCCCGCTTCTTGTATGGTGATAACATCATGTCCAAAACTACGTAATAATTCTACCGATTTACGCGGAAATTGCTCATCTGCTAACAACCTTGCCATACATCAACAGGATATTTTAAGAAGCATCTAAAATTGCATCAGCTTGTTCTTGTTCGCGAATAGTAGTATCAATTTCGTCAGGGAATGCTTCAGCATAAAGCCATGCTGTTACCAAGTTAGCTGCGCTAAGTTGAGGATATTGATCTAGAATATCAGCATCTTTAGCACCTTGTCGTCGATAACTTACCAACAACCAAATAGGAATGCGTGTTCCGGCAATACAAGCATCAGCACCCATTACACCAGGGGTTTTGGTAATTCCATCATTGTTGCTACTAATACCTTGGGTTAAGATGCGAATTGCTTCCACCTTTTGGGCTGGTGTTAGGGATAGTAACTGTGTTTCTAACTCTTGGGCTGTCATTGGAAACTATCTAAGATTAACTATATTTTAACGGGGTTTGAAAATTTAATACATAAGGGCTTCACCGATATCACTAGCTATAGTGCTACTGTCCGAACCAAAGCGAGTAATGGTGTTGAAAAATGAAGGTCAAAAGACAAAGAATTACTGTTGAAGAATTGTTGAGTAGATATGCTGCTGGAGAGTGAGATTTCACCAAAGTTATCATTGAGGACTCCCGTGAAGGATTGATGAGAGGTGTTGACCTCTGTAACATCAACCTGGAGGGTTCCATCCTCATTATTGACCTTAGTGGTGCTATTTTGAGGAAAGCTAATCTGCGAAATACTCTTTGGGGCGACCATTGTAGTTGCCAAGAAGCCGATTTTAGTGGTTCCGACTTTACTGGAATTAACAATGAAAGTAGTTGCGTCTTCCTTCGCTGCAACTTTAGCAATACTATCTGGAATCAAGCTGATCTGTGGCAATCCACCTTTGAAGACTGCGACCTGACTGATGTCAACTTCGATAATGCCGATTTTAGCGAAGTTAAGCTCTATGGGTGAATTATGAGAAGGAATAGCTGAAAAAATATTGTCAGTAGATAATTGTAATTGTCTCGTTCCCAGTCTGAGACTGGGAACAAGGTTTGGAAAGGGTTTTAACTTAAGTTGACATCAATGCTACTCCCCATTCCTAACTAGGGCGGTTATTTTCTAATCCTGGGATTTGTTTAGAAAACAATTCGTTAGAGTCAATCTGACCATTTGAGATAACGGAACGCATACCCTCAAAAGCAGCAGGAATAGTACGCGGATCTATAAATAAGACCTTGCTGCTATCGCTTCTACCAATTGTTGCGCCCATATCCAAATAGCCCAAAGCAAACAGTACTTCCACTGCTTTATTGGCATTGGGATTCGTCTGGAGTTTTTGGGCAATAATTTCTGCTGATTCTGCGATCGCTTGGGCTTTCAAAACCTGCTGCTGACGTTCTGCTTGAGCTTTCAGAACGAGCGACTTTTGTTCAGCTTCTGCTTGCAAAATTGTCGATTTTTGACGAGCTTCCGCATCCAATATTTGCGCCTCAGCTTTACCTCTGGCGCTATTGACAGCAGCTTCGCGTTCACCCTCAGAAGTTAAAATTGCTGCCCGTTTGCGTCGTTCTGCTGACATTTGCAATTCCATCGATTCTCGCACTGCCTGAGACGGAATAATATCTCGCAGTTCTACCCGTGTCACTTTCACACCCCAAGGATCGGTAGCAACATCCAAATCCTGTAATAAAAGCTCACTGATGTGGGAACGAGCAGTAAAGGTTTGATCCAACTCTAGTTGTCCCATTTCGGCGCGAATTTGAGTCAGCACCATATTTACCATTGCCGATTGGAGATTTTCTACCCTATACCAGGCTTTTTCCATATCCACAATGCGCCAGTAAAACACTGCATCTACCTCAATACCAACGTTGTCACGGGTGATGCACTGTTGAGGAGGAATATCTAAGACTTTTTCTTTGATAGTTTCTCGGTAAACAACTTTATCTAGGAAAGGAACAACAAAATTTAGTCCTGGTTCCAGTTTTTTGTTATAACTACCCAATCTTTCAACCAAAGCTTGATTGCCCTGATTGATGACTTTCACAGAACCTGCCACAGCAGAACCACCAAGAGCTAAAAATACTAGTAAAAAGAACTGTTCCATTGTAAATCTCCTAATTTTTAATAAAGGGAGTGCGGAGTGGAGAAGGTGAATGAGGAAGTAGAGTCAGAAAAACTATTGAATTTTGACAAATGACAAATGACAAATAACAAATACTTAAGAATTCAACAAATTTTCTGGTACAACAATCAAAGTAGTACCTTCCCTCCTAACCACATAAACTCTTTGATGTGGTGGTATGGTAAATTTGTCATCGTCACATCTTGCTTGCCAAGAATTTCCCTCATACCGCACCCGCCCTGTTTTCCCAGGCAGAATTTCTGTTAAGGTTTCAGCTGTGACTGCATCCCGAATTTTTGATTTGCGTTGTCTTGGTTGCAAAAACCGACGAGAAAGTACGATTAGAACTGTGGAAAGCAAGAGCCAAACCACAATTTGCAACCATACACTTCCCATACCCACTCCAGACAGCAGCGCCACCACAAAAGCGCTAATTCCCATCATGAAGGCGACAAACGCCGATGGTAAAAACAGTTCTGTTAAACACAAAACTGCTCCTGCCAGAAGCCAGATTAAGGTAAAACTTGGCATAGCGCCATCCTAGTCTCTACATTGACGTAAATGCATTTCTACGATTAGATACAGCCAGACATAAGTTATTTACAGAAAACAAAACTGAGTATTTATACCAACAATTTTGATTGATTTCAGTAACAAGGTGTAGCTAGCGGTACATAAGTCCAGTTTATTCTAGCCTTCAATTCATTGCCAGCTAAAGTTAATCGAAGTTTATGTATCAAGAAGAATTCAGAACTCAGGAGCCAGTATAAATTCTGTAGACTGTTTGATAGCGCAGCGGTAGCGCAAAACAAGTAATTAGATATTACAATTCTCAAACTCTATCCCTTTTTGGGTAGAGTATTCTAAATTCTAACTCCTGAATTCTGACTCCTGAATTCTGACTCCTGACTCTTGTTTTATGATTTCTACTCAACTGATAATTTTTTGTATAAATCCACGCTGTAATAGCCCCATTAATCCTATGGGAGATAACGTTTGTGCCAGTTGCCAAACTCCTTTAGTTCACCGCTATCTTTGGGCGACTGGCTCATTGTCTGCTTACATTCCACCAGGCACAAAGGTTGCAGATAGGTATGAGGTAATTAAACAACAGATTTGGCTGGATACTCAACCGGGACTACCCCCAGATGTACCTGAAGAATTGCCAACCGAAGTAATTCCTTATTTACAGTTATATCAAGAGCGGTTACATCTACCCCAGGCTTATGGATTTGTTAGTAATCTTGAGCAAGATACAACTGATATTCTCTTATTGGAAAATGCACCGATAGATAAGACAGGAAATATCTATCCAACTATTGTTGAGGTTTGGGAGGAAGCCACGGCAGTACGACAAGTTTATTGGTTGTGGCAAATTCTCCAACTTTGGACACCTCTAGCAGAATTGGGACTTAGCCACAGTTTACTAGTAATAGAGAACTTGAGAGTCGAAGGTTGGTGTGTGCGACTTTTGGAACTCTACCAAACACCAAATGATGAAAAGTTGAGTTTACAAAATCTGGGGGAGTGTTGGCAGTTTTGGGTAGCTTCTGCAAAGCCATCAGTAGCTAAGGGGTTACAGAACATTGTCCAGGAGATGTGTGAAACTGAGATTGAGTTAGAGGCGATTAATATTCAACTCAATAATTTATTACTAGCAGCTGCGGCAGAATTGCCATTAGTCTTGAAGGTGGCAGGTTCTACAGATATTGGCCCAATGATGGCGCAAAATGAAGATGCTTGCTATCCCAATAGTTTGAGTGATTTAGATGAAAAACTCCATCCCCTTGTGGATGGAGTTTTTGGGCATGGGGAATGGGGAATGGGGAATGGGGAAGAAGTTACCAATGCCCAATCCCCAATGCCCCAAGCTGCGGGGCGACTGCCTCTCTCCACCCACAAGGGGATAGAGTTTCCCGCCGCTTTCGATGAACCTTTATTGCGCCACTTGTCGATTGTTTGCGATGGCATTGGCGGACATGAAGGCGGTGAGGTTGCGAGTCAGATGGCAGTGCAGTCTGTAAAGTTGCAAATTCGCGCTTTATTAACTGAGGTGACAGAACAAACTGCACTTGTACCACCTGAGTTGTTGCAGGAACAATTAGAAGCGAGTTTACGGGTGGTAAATAATGTAATTTGTGCCCGCAATAACGAACAAAAACGCCAGGGCAAAGAACGCATGGCTACAACTATTGTCATGGCGTTGCAAGTTCCACAACGAGTCCAAACAAGTACTGGGTGGCAATCAAATAATACCCATGAGCTTTACTTGGCTAATGTTGGCGATAGCCGCGCCTATTGGATTACTCGCAATTATTGCCAGCTACTGACAGTAGATGATGATGTGGCAACGCGAGAAGCACGCCTTGCTAAAAGCTTGTATCGAAAGGCACTTTTTAGACCAGATGCGAGTGCCTTAACTCAAGCTTTGGGAACAAGAGATTCAGAATCTTTGCGTCTCAAAGTTCAGCGATTTATTGTGGAAGAAGATGGCATTTTGCTACTTTGTTCTGATGGTTTAAGTGATAATAACTGGGTAGAGCAATCTTGGCAGGATTACGCAATACCAGTGTTAACAGGGCAAATGACAGTTGAAGATGCTGTCCGCAACTGGATTAACTTGGCAAACGAAAAAAATGGACGTGATAATACTTCGGTTGTTCTCACTTATTGCCGTGTCTCTCCAGAATACTTAGTACCTGTGACTCCGGCGTTGCCAGAAGAGATTATAGAAGCAGAAATACAGGAAGAGGAATTAGAAGAACTAGAGGAACTAGAAGAACCAACTTCTTTTACAGAAAGTTCGCAAGCTTTGTTAGATTTGGATCTAGATTTAAATTTAGATTTGGATCTTTTAGAGGAACCACCTCTCAACCCAGAAATTCCACCAACTTTAATTACAAAACCGAAGTGGGATAAACGTTTGGTAATGCTGGGGGGAGTGTTGGCGTTACTTGTAGGGGGTACAAGTCTGGGATTATTTGCTTGGTGGCAAGTTAATCCTCAAGGATTCCAGCAGATGTGTCGGCAACTTCCCCAAAAAGTACAGTCAGTGTGTCCGGCTGGGAAATAGGTTATACCGAAATATTCTAATGTTGATGAGAAATATTGCAGTATTTATAAGGAATATTGTAATGTTGATGAGAAATATTACAACACTCCTTATGGATGGCGTAATGTTGATGAGGAATATTACAGTATTAATAAGGATTATTGTAATGTTGATGAGAAATATTACAACATTCCTTATAGATGTTGTAATGTTGATGAGGAATATTGCAATGTTTCTCCCAAACATTGCAATGTTGACAAGAACTGCTTGTATATTCAAAGTGATGGAAAAGAAAGTAGCGATCGCTAGTGAGTCAATATAAGTTAGCGATCGCACTACAGATGACTCTACAATCGGTTGAGCATAGAGACAAAACCGATCGCTTTCCAAAGCTTGAGAAATGCGGTTAGCTTACTGCATCTCCCCGCGCTGTTGCAGTCGCTCCTAGTCGTCAGCCTCAGCAACATATACGCGATTGCGCCCCCGCCTCTTCGCGGTATAACAAGCTGCATCAGCCGTGCTGAAAATCTCTGTAAGGCTCTCGCTATTCTTGTCAATACCGATCAAGCCAATACTTGCTCCAATTGAGAATACCTGCTTTTGCCAAATAAACCGGAACTCTTGAACACACGAAAGTAGATCATTGGTAACTCGTAAAGCTTGCTCTGGCATACACTGAATGAGCAATAGGCCAAATTCATCGCCCCCTAACCTTGCCAATGTGTCAGTTTTCCGAATCTTCTCCTGCAATAGGGCAGTAATTTGACGCAGTAATTGGTCTCCAGCCAGATGACCACAGGTATCATTGACGATTTTGAAGTGATCGAGATCCAAGTAGCACAATGCATGAACTTGGTAGTCTAACTTGGCAGAGTGCAATGCTTGTTCAACCCGCCGCTCAAACTCCTGACGATTCACTAATCCGGTTAAGGCATCATGATTTGCCTGCCAGGATAGCTGATGCGAAATCTTACGGTTCTGAGTCACGTCATGAAACACTATAACCGCGCCAATTATTTGTCCCTGACGATTGCGAATGGGCGCGGCTGAATTTTCAATTGCAATCTCTTGATTATTCTGATTAATTAAGACGGCATTGTTTGTTAAACCGACAAATCGATTTGACTGTAAAGCTAGGTCAATTGGGTTCTGAACTGGTTCGCGTGTAATTTCATGCACAATTCTAAAGACTTCTACTAACGGCAACCCTTGTGCCGATGCTTCAGTACATCCAGTCAGAGATTCTGCAATGGGATTGAGGTATTGAATCCTGCTAAAGGAATCTGTGGTTATAACTGCATCTCCAATCGATTGCAACGTCACCTGAGCTAATTCTTTTTCTTGAAAAAGTTTTTCTTCTATTTGCTTAAGAGTTGTGATATCGCGTCCCACCGATTGAAATTCGATAAAGCATCCTTGCTCGTCCAACAGCATTCGGTTATGCCACTGAGTCCAACGCACCTCCGAAGCCACAACGACGCGATTCTCAACGATCACAACCGGATTATCGACACTAATTGAACCGATTAATTGAGCAACTCGCTGCCGATCTTCCTCAAAGATAATCGGTTCATAGCGGCTGCCGATCAATTCCTCTGCCGATCGCCCAAAATAAACTGCAAAAGCTTGGTTGACAAAGGTGAGTGTACCGTCTGCTAAATATCGGGCAATGAGTTCAGTCTGATCTTCGACAATGGCACGGTAGCGAATCTCGCTTTGTTTGAGAGTAATTTCTGCTTGCTTGCGTTCTGTAATGTCTAGAATAGCTCCATACAGTCTAATAGTCTTACCTTGAGTATCATAAGCTACCTCTGCTCTCGACTCCAGGTAGCGCAATGAGCCATCAGGTCGGATAATGCGATATTCAAGATTGAAAGGGTTTCCGTTGGCGATCGCTTGTAGTAGATGCCTCTGCAACACCGGTCGGTCTTCTGGGTGAAGCATCTGAAGAAATGCAGTCTGTGTCGGTGCTGATTGAGTAAGATTTAGACCAAAGATGCGGAAGGTTTCGGCTGACCAAATTTGTTTTTGAGACTCTAAATACCATTCCCAACTGCCCAGATGGGCAATCTTTTGAGCAGTAGCTAGCAGCGTTTCACTGCGTTGGAGTTCTTCCTCGGCTTGTTTGCGTTCGTTGATTGCGACTTGCCGTTCTGTAACATCTTGGGCAGTTCCATAGAGGCGAATTACTTTTCCAGCCGCGTTGAATTCTGCATGTCCAATCCCCTCAATATAAATAGTAGACCCGTAAGTTGGAGATGCGCGCAGAATGAGTTTGTAGTATTCGCCAGTTGACATTGCCCGCTCAATTGCTTGGGCTAATTTTCTTGCATCTTCTGACCAGTACAGTTGCAGATTTTCTTGGTAGTTCGGCTCAAGAAGTGCAGGATCTCGATTTAAGAGGTCGAATAGTTGCTTTGACCAGGTAATTTTGCCAGTGACAATATCAAACTCCCAATTACCGAGACGAGCAACTCGCTGAGATTCTTCTAATAAGGCTTCATTCTTGCGTAGTGTTTCTTCAGCACATTTGAGATCGGAGACATCCACTACCAGCCCATCCCAAACCATGCGGCCATCCTGCAACTGGCGTGGCGTCGAACGAAAATGTAAACATTTAAGCCGAGCGCTGGGCGTTTGGATTTGCAGTTTTATATCAAACACTGAGAGATTCCGCAGGGATTCATCGACTGCTGCCAACAGAAGTGGTACATCCTCTGGGATAAATTGGCGATAGAGCAAACTTGCATCTTTGAGTGCATCTTCTGCCTTGACTTCCATCAGTTTTTCAATGCCTGCACTGATATAAGAAAAGCGATCGCTACCATCCATTTCGCGAATTACCTTATAAATTGCCCCATTGGGCAGATTATCGCTAATTCGCCGCAACATCGCTTCCCGCTCTTGTAGTGCAAGTTCTGCCTGTTTGCGTTCACTAATTTCCCTCTCCAGTTCTCGATTGGCTGCCTCCAGTTGTGCAGAACTAGGGAGAGCAAGTGCTTTTGGTATTAAAGGTATAAGTTCACAAGCTGTATACAATGAAACTATGGCTGTAATAGCTTTAAGGCAACCACTCAACCAATAAGTTGGATACCAGAGCGTCCAAATCTCCATTAGGTGGGTAGTGCCACAAGTAACAATAAATGTTGCAAATAGTAGAAATACCCAGTTGAAGGGCAAATCTTGGCGCTTGCGGACAAAATAAAGTAGGGTGATGGGAATGGAATAATAAGCAAGGGCAATTAAACTATCAGATACAATATGCAACCCCACTAATTCCGGTTTCCAAAGATAGCAATGTCCGTGGGGAATAAACTGTTTATAAGCAAAAAGGCTTTTCCCAAATTCCAGCATCACGTTATTTCAAACACAACTTGTTTGCTCTAAGTATTAATTCCTTGTAATACTAAAAATTATTCAGTATTAAGTAGCTTGCCGCTATAGGCATAGCCGATACTTTATCATAGTTGGCAAGCCCCGTAACGGCAAAAGTTCCATCCTCGCCAATTACGCTATAGAAAATTATTGTATTATTTATTACAAGATTACATAATGAGGAAAAATCGGGACATTATATTAGGGACTGACAAAAAATAATTTATCCCAAATTATTTTTATATTTGTAGGGAAGCACATCTGTGCGCCCTTAAGTTCGCAAAGCGTCCCGCAGGGATGGGATGTTTTTTTCACAGGAAGTCCCTTAGCTCTACAGGTGCAGGTGTACGCGTAAAATTCCTTGAATTACCTGTTGTACAGCTTCTTTACTCAAGCTGCCATCTACCCGCACAATTCTTGAGGGATAGGATGCTGCTAACTCTGCGTATCCTTGCTGAACGCGGCGATGAAAAGCGATTGTCTCTTGTTCAATGCGGTCTAGTCCTACTTGGTCTGAGAGTTTGCGGGAAAGTCCCACTTCGACATCGACATCTAGCCAAATAGTTAGGTCACTTTCTAAACCAGCAGTAGCAATATTATTAAGCTGATTGATTAAACTCATGTTCAGACCGCGACCATATCCTTGGTAGGCAATGGTAGAGTCAGTGTAGCGATCGCATAAAATATATTTCCCAGCTGCGAGATTTGGTTTGAGTTCTTGTTCAACGTGTTGCGATCGGTCAGCAGCATACAATAAGAGTTCTGTCACTTCTGCAACTGGTTTATCCTCTGACTTTTCTAGTAGCAAGCGGCGAAGATGTAAACCTAACTCTGTTCCCCCTGGTTCACGAGTTACCACCACAGAAACACCGAGACTTTCCAACCACTCAGAACAAAGCTGCATTTGGCTGGTTTTGCCACAGCCTTCCACCCCTTCAAATACAATTAATTTCCCACCCATGCTTTTTTGTTCGCTGCTATAAACTGATTCGCTGACGTTTCATCAGATCAAGAATAGCGCGAAGTGTAAAATTATAAACTGCAATTGCGTAGGCGTAGCCCATCGTAGATATCGCAGTTTATGATTCAATACAGTTCAGATAAGACCAAAACACTTGTAGAGACGGCGATTTATCGCGTCTTTAAAACTCGAAACCTACGATTTAGTTGCCTGAAAATTGCCGTAACTTATACGGTACAGTATCTCGCCAGCCTTTGGCACAAGTAAAATGCCTTCATCTTCTCGGTTAGCCCATTCAGTAGGTCGAATAGTCGCCGGGTCACGATAGTTTAAGTTATGAGCAGCACAGCGTTCAGCAGAAATCCCAGTCGCTAAAGTCACGCGAATCCGTGCTTGTTCTCCTTTTATCGGATCAAAAGTACCCATCCCTTTTAAATGAGTACTATGGGCCAGCACTCCAGCAGGATAGTCTTGGAATTTATGCCACTGTTTGAGAAAGTAATCCCGGACATGATAGCCAATTTGGGATAGGATTTCGCCGTGTGTATAGCTAAACTCAGTAATGTGAGGCGCATATATAATTAATTCACCTCCGTCAGCAACTACTGGCTCTAACTTGTACATTCCTTTTGCCGCAGTCCAAATATCATCATACATTTGGGGCATCACTGAAAGCACTTGTTTAAAAGGCCGATCTACATATTTAATATGCAGTTTAGCTGATAATTTTGCAGCGTCTTCCCAGGCTAACTCTGGTTGATCTATATAAAGTCCAGCTAGCTGATTGGTTTTGGGTGCGACTACCATCGCCAAACAAAGTTTTGGGGTAGAAATCAGGTTAGCGGCTCGGTTAATCAAACGCCGGACTGGTGTGATTCCTAGCGTACCAATAATTTCGTAACAAGTAATTAAAGCACCTAACCAGTGGGAGAGATTAATTACTTCTTGACCACCAATACCAGGAAAAAAATATTTATTGCCACCAGAGAAACCGACAACTTCGTGGGGAAAAACTGGGCCACAAATCACAATTAAATCATATTCTTTTACAAGCTTATTAACACGTACATCAACTGACTGATGTAGCATTCCACCGCTAATCTCTGCTATTTCGTCTGCCGAAATCACTCCACAAGAAATAAAGGTATCTGGCTCATTCCAAAGGTGGTTAAAGATGCGAACTTTTTTAAAAATTGTCTTTCGTTCCTCTGGTGTCACTCCTACCAAGTGATTGATTTGTTCTTCACTCATCGGATTATGTGTACCCAGAGCAATTAAAAAATCCAAAGCCGCTACTCTTTGACTCAACTCCTGATGAAGCAATCGAAACATTTGAGGCATGGGAGCAGTGCGCGTACTATCTGGAATTAACACCAAGATGCGCTGTCCATCCAACTTACGGTCTGCCAAAGCTTGATGAACTAGCTCGGAAACTTGCTCATCTGAAAGTATTCCGTTATTTACAGCCAGTGAATACATGACATTATTAAACTCCACTGTAGATACTAAATCCACCGTCTACCGGCACAACTACCCCGTTAACAAAACTAGAACCAGAACTACATAACCAAATCAAGGTGCTGAGTAATTCATCTGGTTTTCCGAAACGTCCGGCGGGGGTATGGTCAATAATTTTTTGCCCACGTTCGGTCAAACTACCATCAGAATTTAAGAGTAAATCTCGATTTTGTTCGCCAATAAAAAAACCTGGTGCGATCGCATTTACTCGCATTCCATCACCATACTTTTGGGCGAGTTCTACCGCTAACCAGCGAGTAAAGTTATCTATCCCCGCTTTCGCTGCTGAGTAGCCAACCACCCGACTAATCACCCGAATGGCAGACATAGAAGAAATATTCACAATGCAGCCGTGGGGCTGACTTCTTTCCACCATTGCTTGACCGAAAACCTGACAAGGTAGGAGAGTGCCAACTAAGTTGAGGCTAACTACTTCCTCAAAGGCTGTATGTGGCATATCAAAAATATTCCCATCAGGAGTAATTGTGGCAGCCGGAATATTACCGCCAGCCATATTTACCAAGATATCTATCTCACCCCAACGCTGTATAATAACATCCCTAGCGATTTCTAATTGCGAGCGATCGCTAACATCTGCCACCACCGCCATACTTTCTCCACCACCAGCAGTAATCTCAGCCACCACCGCCCCCGCCCTGACTTCATTACGACCCAAAACCACAACTCGCGCTCCAGCCAGAGCCAAACCCCTTGCCATAGACCCACCAAGCACACCAGAACCACCAGTAACTACCGCTACCCGCTCCTTCAAGCTAAAAAGTTTACTTAAAATCAAAATGATTCCCCCACTTAGTAGAATTCTCTACGTATCTCCGCGCCCCTTTACGTTTAAATTTCCCCCTCAAACTTATAAGCAACCTTAGCGAGGTCATAAGCCAAAGCACGAGCCATCTCATACCCTTCCTCCTCCTCAACCAATCCCCGTGCTACCAATCCAGCCAACCAATTACAAGCTACCCGCCGCCAGACATTATGACGAGCCGGAATCGAAACAAAAGCCCGCGTATCATCATTAAACCCAGCAGTATTATAAATTCCCGCAGTTTCCATTACCTGATTGAAATAACGCTCCATACCATTTACGCTGTCGTGAAACCACCAAGGCGGCCCAAGCAATACACTGGGATAATGACCAGCTAACGGAGCCATCTCGCGGCTATAAGCGCTTTCATCCATACCAAAAATGATTAAATGGAAGCGCGGATCATTACCGTAAGCTGATAACAACGGGTGCAGATTGTGAGTCCACTCTATTTTTACGGGAATATCAGCACCTTTATCAGCTCCAAATTTCTCAAATAAAGCTGGGTTATGGTTACGCATCACACCACAATGCATTTGCATCACCAAGCCATCTTCCACACTCATCCGCGCCATTTCCATGAAGATATGAGCGGTAAAATTTTCGACATCACCTGAATTCAGCTTGCTGGCTAATGCTCTCGCAAAGATAGCTTCGGCTTCCTGGTCAGAAAGACGTGTAGTATAAGGTGTGGCTGCACCTTGATCGGTAGCTGTCGCACCCATTTTTTTAAAGAAAGCTCGACGTTCTTCTAACGCTTGCACAAAATTGGCGTAAGTATTAATTTCTCTACCGATAGTGCTTTCCAACTTGCTAAGATTTTCCCGCCAACCAGGAGCATCCAGATTAACTACCGCATCTGGGCGAAAAGTTGGTCTAATTTGAGTGAAACCTTCTTCGTGGAGCGATCGCTGATTCTCTAGGTTATCACTGGCGGCATCGGTAGTACAAAGTACTTCGATGTTAAAGCGTTTGAATAAAGCACGGGGGGAAAACTCCGGTGAGGCTAATAAACCTTCCAGATAATCATAGATACGTCCGGCATTGCGAGAGTTTAAAGGTTCATCCACCCCAAAGACGTTAGTTAGTTCCTCTTTCAACCACAACCCAGACGGAGTACCCTGGAATAGATAAAAATGGTCAGCGAACAATTGCCAGATTTTGCGGTGGTCAGTCTCTCCTGGTGAACCATCATTGCTTGGTATGCCCAAAGCTTGCAGAGATACGCCCCGACTATAGAGCATCCGCAAAAGGTAGTGGTCAGGGATAATCAGTAATTCCGTGGGCGAACCAAAACGGGCTGCGGGATTAGCCAACAAAGCTGGATCTACGTGTCCGTGTGGACAAACTAGAGGTAACGCAGATATGCTATCAAAAAATTGATGGGCTAGTCGTCTTTGAACTGGTTCTGGAGAAAAGCAACGATCGGGAGATAAACTCGGTTTTTTAGTTAACATATTTTTGTCCGATTAAAATTTTTAGTGTTGCTGAGTGCAAATAAGAATGATATTGAACAGCCTACTCTTTCTCTCTTGGCGTACTTGGCGTACTTGGCAGTTTGTTTAATAATTAAGTCCATCTTTACAACAAATTGGTATGAAATTATTTGATTAATTCGGTACTACTTCCACGCTGTACTAGAAAAGGAGATAAAACGCGGTTTTCCACAGTTTTTTCTTCTATTAAATCGAGTAACATTTGCATGGCATAGCCACCAATTTCCAACATTGGCTGACTAATTGTGGTCAGCGCCGGCGTAACGTAACAACCCAGAGCAATACCATCAAATCCGACGAGACTTAAATTTCGCGGTACTAAAATACCTAATTCTTGACAAGCTAACAAAGCGCCAACCGCTACCATATCGTTGTAACAAAAAATGCCTGTAACTTCCGCAGCCAATAATTTAGATAGCATCTTTTGCCCAGTGATAACATCGCTGGTTCTGGTATCATATTCGTCACTAATTGAAACCCAATCAGTATTTTGGGGAATACCAGCTTCCGCAAGGGCCATTTGATATCCTTCTAGGCGCTGCTTATTTGACCTGCTGCGATCGCCTACACCCAAATAACCAATAGCAGTGTGTCCCAGACTAATTAGATGCTCTGTCGCTAATTTAGCACCTAAGCGATCGTTTATTGCTACTGAGTGAAATATTTCTGATTGGTCTTCAGTCTGACTATTAATTAAAACTGTTGGCACAGCAATTTGTGTGAGTTGTTTAGTATGCTGTTTACTAATTCGTGAGTCGGCTATTAATATCCCGTCCACCCTACGGCGATGAAAAGTATCAATAGCTGCCATTTCCTGCTCAAAATCTCGGTGTGAAGCACTCAATAAAACACTCAAACTTGCGGGTCTGGCTATCTTCTCGATTCCCTCTACCACCTCACCATAAAAAGGATCTGAAATTGAAGTTACGACTACACCAATAGTATTAGTACGTTTATTTTGCAAGCTTTGAGCAATAGCATTCGGCACATAGCTCATTTCCTCTGCCAGTCGCTTAATTTCTTCTCGCACTTTCGGGCTAATGAGAGCATTATCTCGCAAAGCACGTGAAACTGTAGAATGAGAAACGCCTGCTCTGCGGGCAATATCTTCAATTGAAATTCTTCGTTTATTCATTATTTTATCTTAGCTTTTAAATATTGCACACGTGTGCAATTGTATGTATTATAGAAAATAATCGTTATTTGTCAAGAGATTTTAATACAACTCACATTTCTCATGAAAAGGAGTTAATAGTCCTGGCTTTTACCTCCATTCATGATTACAACTACAAATTACAAATTACAAATTAGTTGAACTTTTATTAAGAAAAAAATGATTATTATCGTCATGGGTGTATCTGGTTCTGGAAAAACCACCATCGGAAAACTACTAGCAGACTCCTTAGAATGGGAATTTAGCGACGCTGATACTTTCCATTCGCCAGAGAATGTTGAGAAAATGCGGCGCGGTATCCCTCTGAGTGAAGATGACAGAATGCCTTGGTTACAAGATTTGCAAACAGCTATTAAACACTGGCTACAAGAAAATAAAAATGTTGTGCTGGCGTGTTCGGCTTTAAAAGATAGCTATCGGCAATTTTTGGTAGTGGATAGCGAACGCACCAAATTAGTTTACCTCAAAGGGTCTTATGAGTTGATTCAAATGCGCTTACAAGAGCGTAGCAATCATTACATGAGCGAAAAACTTCTCGCTAGCCAGTTTTATACCCTTGAAGAACCAGTAGATACTCTATGTATGGATGTTGCACAGCCGCCCCAGATAATTGTCCAAAACATTAGAACTGCTTTGGAAATTTAGCTTACTGGTGACAACCGGAATATTAAGATTAATCACGTATTTAGGAAAACACAAACTTTTGGCAACTAAATCACATATGTAAGTCTCAAGAAATATCAAAGCAAGCAGATAACTGTAATGGTAGGAGAAAACTCGTGTTTCTAAGATTAGCGCAACAGCATCAGGAATTCGTCCAAGACTTGGTAATGAACCTGCAAGCCTTGACAATTATACTTGAGCGGCGTGGCTATACTGCGTCTTGTTATACATGCGGCGACCAAATGAAGAGTGCTTCATTTATGGTTACTCTAAGAGAAAAGCACCTGATTCGGTTTTTAGTGTCTGATTACGGTATTACTTGGATGGAATTGTGGGACGATCGCGAATTAATGAAGTTGGAGGGTGCAGAAGCGATAAACCAGTTACAAGAGTTGGCTAATCTTGTTAAGTATGCCACGACTGTACAATTGACAAATTGATACTAGGCTGGTTGAGTCAGGCATAAAAATTCATAATCATATCTTTTGCACACGTGTTTAAACTAAAAGATTAGCTTATATTTAGTAAATTCATGCACGGTTGTGCAAAAAATAAAAGCACTGTTTTTAATCTGAAGCAAACAGATCGGATGAGACAATAGGTCTGAAAGACGAAATGAAAGTTAACACACATTTTTGCACACGTGTGCAAAAATAAATAATAAGTCCAATACAGCCTTGCATACCTGTGCATAATAGAGCGTGAAAGTACCATTTAACAAATACAATATCGACAAGTAGGAAGATATGTCTCAAACTCTAAATAATGCCATTCTTCAGGTTGAAAACAATCCCTTACACTCACTAGAAGAATGGGAAGAAGACTTACTTAATCGTTATCCCGATCCAGATAGCATAGTTAAAGAAGGTAAAACCACCGAAGAGTATAGAAATTACGAAACGACTATCAGAGATACGGTGAAAGAGTTTTATCGGTTAAATCATATTAATCAAACATATAATTTTGTACTTCAAAAAGAAAAAGAATTTTTGAAGTTTGATAAAAAAGAAATGTCCGTTTGGGATGCGGTCGAATTTTTGAATCAATTAGTAGATGATTCTGATCCTGATACAGATATGGGTCAGTTACAGCATCTATTGCAAACATCAGAAGCCATTCGCGCCGATGGTCATCCTGACTGGATGGTACTTACTGGCTTCTTTCACGATATGGGGAAAGTCCTTTGTCTATTTGGTGAACCTCAATGGGCTACTGTAGGCGATACTTATCCTGTAGGTTGTGCATTTTCTGATAAAATTGTTTTCTCAGAATTCTTCAAAGAAAACCCTGATTATAATAACCCCGATTACAACACTAAATATGGCATTTATGAGCCTAACTGTGGATTAAGTAATGTACACATGTCATGGGGGCATGATGAGTATTTTTATCAGATCATGAAAAACTATTTGCCCGAACCTGCATTGTATATGTTTCGCTATCACTCATTTTATCCTCAACATCGTGAGAATGCGTATGAGCATTTGATGGATAAACATGATAAAGAAATGTTTAAATGGGTACGTTTATTCAATCCCTACGATTTGTATTCAAAAAACCCTATTCCTCCTGATTGGCAGAAATTAAAACCATACTATGAAGATTTGGTGGCTAAATATTTACCCGCAACATTAAAGTTTTAAACTGCTTGGAGAAGAATTCAGGAGTCAGAATTCAGAATTCTCTCTCTCAAGGGATAAAGTAAGAACAAAATATTGATATGCAAATGTTCTTTATCCCTAATCAGGCTTAAAAATATTATCTTGTTTACTCCTCTATTGCCTTCAAGTGATGGAGGAGGAATAACAAATAAATACGCTTTTCAGGCTGATTGTAGTTGATTTGAAAATCTAACCAAAGGATGTGTACATTTTTTAAAATCTAGCATTAAAATCAAAAAGTTCTCTACTTTAACAGCATCTTTTTTGAGGGATATTGATTGAGAAATGTTAACGCTTTTTACATTGAGCCTAATATGGAATAGGCTCATTTATGCGAATGCTTTGTAAATAAGAGTTTGGACTATCTCGCAAGATTTAAAATCTTTTTCATTTGTAAAGTTCAATAAACAAAAATAATTTTTGTACTCAGTCGGGATAAAATGAAAAAAGTCAAAACAAATAAAGTTTTACAAGCTTAATAAAACTAATTTTTCGAGGTTGCACTTAAAAGGTTTTATCAGGCTATGCACTACGAAGTAATTTTACTAAAAAGAATGTGATTATTTCAAGTAGTGTAATGTTCATAATTGTGCTTGAAGGATAAACCATTTTTTTGTGAAGCTAATAGCAACAACTCCAATCACGTCAAATTACAAAATCTTTGGAGTTTAAGTTACCTAGTATTAACGCTAGGTTAGGTCTAACTTTTTCAGACCTAGTTTATCTTGTTATGACCTTTATCAAATTTAAATCAGTTGTTAAAAACAGATGAATATGAAGAGAATTTTGCTCATAGTTGGCATATTAGGTTTCGCGGTTGTTGGTTGCACAAATGGCGCTCAAAATGGCAACACCGCTACTAATACTACTAACAAGGCTACTAATATAAGTGCAGAGAGTCTTAATACGCCAAATAGAAAATTGCAAACAATCGGCGTAGCTTTGGGTGATTTAGGCAATCCCTTCTATAATGCAGTGCAGAAGGGAGCTGAGACAGAAGCTCAAAAAATCGGGGGTAATATCAGAGTTAATGCAGTTTCTAGTGCCTTTGATTTGAACCAACAAAGCAATCAAATCGAAAATTTTACGGCTGCCAATACTGACCTAATTATCCTCAGTGCTGTTGACAAAAAAGGAGTTAAACCAGTTATCGATCAAGCAAGGCTTGCAGGTAGGGTTGTTATTGCATTAGATTCAGCCGTTGATGCAGATGTGGATGCGATGATTAGTTCCAACAATACCCAAGCTGGTGAGATTGGTTGCCAATATATTGCCGATCGCCTCAAAGGTCAAGGTAGTGTAGTCATCCTCAACGGTACTCCGATGGACTCAATCAATCAGCGAGTGAGTGGCTGTGAGAAATCATTGTCTAAATATCCGAATATTAAACTCATCTCTAAAGAGCAAAACGCTGAAGGGACAAGGGATGGAGGACTGAGAGTCATGAGCGATTTGCTGACAACCTTTCCGAAAATTGATGCCGTTTTTGCCACTAATGACCAAAGCGGTGTCGGCGCAGATTTAGCAGCTAAACAAGCAAGACGTAAAGAATTTTTTATTGTTGGGGTTGACGGATCGCCTGATGCAACCAAAGCAATGGAAGATAAAGATGGTGTATTTGCTGCAACTGCGGCTCAAAATCCCGCAGGAATGGCTCAAAAAGCGGTTCAGATTGGCAACGATATCATCCAGGGTAAAAAACCTGAGTCACCAAATATCCTGATTCCAGTCAAGTTGGTTACTAGAGAGAACCTCAGCAGCTATCAAGGCTGGTGATTTGTAATTCGTAATTCGTAATTCGTAATTCGTAATTATAAAACACAGAAAAAGGCTTGATACAGGAGGGTTAGAACATTTTACCTTGTTTTTTTAATACATCGTTTTCAAATTTGTGTAAGTAAGAATGACTTGTAGGAGATATATGAATGTGAAAAAGATTGCGTTCACTTCTGGTGTTACGCGAAGCGTAATCGCAGCTAGCCTAATAGGTATCATCAGTGGCAGTCTTATCAGCTGTACAAATGGTTCTCCCGATGGCAACACAGCTACTAACACTGATACTAAACCTGCTACCAATACCAGTGCAGAGACTCAAACTGCCACTGGCAATGGAAAATTAAAATCAGTTGCCTTTACCGTTGGTGATTTAAGTAATCCCTTCTTCGTCCTCATGGGACAAGCAACTGAAGCAGAAGCCAAGAAAATCGGCGGTAAGGATGTCAATGTTACCGTAGTTTCCAGTGCCTATGACCTCAATCAACAAGCTAATCAAATTGAAAATTTCACGGCTTCCAATACTGACATCATTATCGTCAATGCTGCTGATAAAAGTGGCATTAAGCCAGCAATTGAAAAAGCGAAACAAGCAGGTAGAATTGTCATTGCGGTAGATACAGGTGCGGAAGGAGGTGTAGATGCCACCATTACGACTAATAATGTCCAAGCTGGAGAAGTTAGTTGCAAGTATATTGCTGACCGCCTCAAAGGTAAAGGTAATGTTGTCATAGTTAACGGGCCGCCAGTGGACTCGGTGACTCAGCGAGTTAGTGGCTGCGAGAACGTATTGTCTAAATATCCCGATATCAAAATACTCTCCAAAAACCAAAATGCAGAGGGTAGTCGGGATGGAGGACTCAGAGTTATGACTGATTTGCTCACCACCTTTCCGAAAATTGATGCGGTTTTTGCCATCAACGATCCCAGTGGAGTCGGTGCAGAACTAGCAGCTAACCAAGCACAACGTAAAGATTTCTTTATTGTCGGGGTTGATGGTGCGCCAGAAGCAATAACTGCGATCGCCAATAAAGATGGTATATATGCAGCAACTGCTACTCAAAATCCGCGAGGTATGGCCGAAAAAGCAGTTCAAGTTGGCAATGACATTTTAAATGGGAAAAAACCTAGCAGTTCCACCATTTTGATTCCAGTTAAGTTGATCACAAAAGATAACGTCAGCACAGAAAAAGGCTGGAAGTAATAAAAATTGTGAATGTGCAATGGGAAATTATGTCTTTTGATATAAGTCCTTTGGTGCATTTGTAAAGTTTTTGCACATACCTAGAATGTCCGGCAGTTTTAATTTAAATTAATACCAAACCTCATCTTTATGCCTGTCTTTTATTTAATAAAAAGATGGGTTTAGAAAGAGGTTAAAACTCTGCTGTACCAAATCAAAAAACGCTATGTATGTGCATCAGCGAAGAGTCTGAGTGTCCAATTTATAGCACTCAGACTTTCACAACAATCTTTATAAAATAACGTTAACAACAAAGGATGAAAATATCTCTTTTCCACTCCTAATCAGCTTTTAAAACATGATTTTGCGCTCCATCAAATATGAAATTATTAATTTCTAATTCCGGTTCGCAAATTTTAAATATTTTTTACAGGTTTTGCTCATGACAACAAATATTGAAACCTCACTTTCTGATACACCAACTAGCACCCCAGTGTTAGAAATGCAAGGAATTACAAAACGGTTTCATGGTGTATCTGCGCTCCAAAATGTTAATCTCACGATTTACCCAGGAGAAGTTCATGCCCTCATGGGTGAAAACGGAGCAGGCAAAAGCACATTGATGAAAATCCTGGCAGGGGCTTACATTGCCGATGAAGGAGAAATTCGCATCAATGGTCAACCCTTGAAAATTACCGATCCGGCGACAGCACGCAAATCGGGTATTAATCTGATTTATCAAGAACTGAATGTTGCACCTAATTTAACCGTTACCGAAAATATGTTTATGGGTAGCGAGTTGCGGCGAGGTCAGCTTTTAGACCGCAAAGCGATGCAACTAGAAGCAGAGGAAGTGTTGGAAAGCCTGGGAGCTAATTTTACCGCGCAGACTATAGTTGGTACTTTGTCCATCGCCGAACAGCAGCAAGTAGAAATTGCCAGGGCGCTGAAGGATAAAAGCCGCGTTTTGGTGATGGATGAACCAACAGCAGCATTGTCTGACCGCGAGAGCGACCATTTATTTGAGGTTATTCGCAAACTGCGGAATGATGGCATTGCTATTATTTACATCAGTCATCGCATGGAAGAAATCTATGCGTTAGCTGACCGGATTAGCGTGTTGCGCGATGGTCAATATATTGGCAGTCTGACACGCAGTGAAATTTCTCCACAGCGATTGGTGCAGATGATGGTTGGTCGTTCCATGCAAGATTTTTACGAACATCAACGGCAAATGAATCCTGGCCCAGTGGTGCTGTCAGTCAGAAATATGAGCGACGCCCGCAAGAAGATTGAGCCGGCTAGTTTTGAACTTCATGCTGGAGAAATTCTGGGTTTAGCGGGGTTGGTTGGTGCCGGACGCACAGAACTATCGCGGCTGATTTTTGGTGCAGACCGCAAAGCTAGTGGTGAAGTATTCTTGAATGGCAAAAAACTGGAAATTAATACGCCCAGTGATGCCATTGAAGCGGGAATTGGTTACGTTCCAGAAGACCGCAAAGACCAAGGTTTATTTCTGGAGATGAGCGCCCGCAAGAATATTGCTATCAATACACTCAAGCAGGATGCAAGGGGTGGAATTGTTAACTGGCCTTCAGTGAATCGGTTGTCAACAGACGCAGTGGAAAACTTTAATATCCGTCTAGCCAATTTGGAAATTAGAGCATTGGATCTTTCTGGTGGTAATCAGCAGAAGCTACTGCTAGCGCGTTGGTTAGCCATTAAACCGAGAGTGTTGATGTTAGATGAACCGACACGCGGCGTAGATATCGGTGCTAAAAGTGAAATTTACCGAATAATGAGCGAATTAGCAGCACAAGGTGTTGCTATTTTAATGGTTTCCAGCGAACTATCGGAGATTGTCGGCATGAGCGATCGCGTCTTGGTGATGCGAGAAGGACAGCTGGTAGGCGAACTGGATGGCAGTCTTGGCAAAGAAATCACCCAAGAAAAGATTATGCACTACGCAACTGGAGCATCGGAGGTATCAGCATTATGAGTCAGACAGTCAGACCGCCTATCAATAAATCAGCCAACAATCCCGCAGCCCGCAACCGGAAATCAATCAGCACTCTGTTGGAAGTTGCAGGTATTTTGCCAATTCTAGTAATTATCTGCATCTTATTTGCATTCCTTTCTCCCAACTTCCTCACCGGTGGTAACATCGTCAATATCTTGCGTCAGGCATCAATCAATATTGTGCTGGCGACAGGAATGACCTTTGTAATTCTCACCGGCGGTATTGACCTTTCAGTTGGGTCAATATTGGCTGTTTCTGCCGTAGTTGCATTGCTAGTATCGCTACTACCGGCTTTAAGTTGGGCGGCTGTACCTGCTGCGTTGCTTGCAGGATTGCTGTTAGGCTTACTCAACGGTGCGCTCATTACCTTCTTGGATGTGCCACCTTTTATTGTCACGCTGGGTTCACTTACAGCCTTGCGGGGTGTTGCCTTTTTAATCGCCAAGGGTACAACCCTGATTAACCGGGACATAAATTTTGCTTGGGTGGGTAACACATATATCGGCCCCATTCCTTGGCTAGTGATAATTGCGCTACTGACTGTGATAGCTAGCTGGTTTATCCTGCGGCAAACTGTTTTAGGAGTGCAGATATATGCTGTGGGTGGTAACGAACGGGCAGCCAGATTAACAGGGATTAAAGTTAATCGGGTGCTGCTATTCGTCTATGGTATTAGCGGATTACTGGCAGGCTTAGGAGGAATCATGAGCGCCAGCCGTCTTTATAGTGCCAGTGGCGTATTGGGTCAAGGTTATGAATTAGATGCGATCGCAGCTGTTATTCTAGGTGGAACCAGCTTTACAGGTGGTATTGGCACCATTGGCGGTACTCTTCTTGGTGCATTGATTATTGCTATTCTCAACAACGGTTTAACCTTGTTGAACCTATCTTACTTCTGGCAACTAGTCGTCAAAGGACTAGTAATTATTTTGGCAGTAATGATCGATCGGTTACGCAGACGTTCTAGACGTTGAAGATGGGACTGGGGGACGCGGAGAATAAATAATATCATGTCCGCCAAATTACCGATCATAAAAGAACCCCACCCCCAACCCCTCCCCGCCGGCGGGGAGGGGAGCTAAAGCGCAGCTTTTGCGGGGTGGGCTTGGGGGTATTATGCTTAATTGCCCGGACATCATAATAACTAACTAATGCCCAGTCCCCAATCCCCAATTCCCAATTCCCAATTCCCAATATATAAACTATGTCTTCTACTACTATTCGTCGTAAAGCCAACACGTTTTATGTAATTTTGATTGCTGGTGCTGCCGCACTCGGCGGGTTTTTATTCGGTTTTGATACTGCTGTAATCAACGGCGCGGTTTTATCTCTAGCAAAAGCTTTTAATACCAGTAGTTGGGTGACAGGGCTGGCAGTGTCCCTAGCATTGCTGGGGTCTGCGGTAGGAGCCTTCTTTGCTGGACAGATTGCAGACCGTTATGGTCGAGTCAATGCAATGGTGGTTGCTTCGGCGTTGTTTACTATCAGTGCCATTGGCTCTGGGATGGCCTTCACTATCTGGGATTTTATTTTTTGGCGATTATTGGGTGGGATTGGCATCGGCGTTGCTAGCGTCATCGCCCCAGCTTACATTGCCGAATGTTCTCCCACCCATTTGCGGGGAAGGTTAGGATCTCTGCAACAATTAGCGATCGTAGTGGGAATTTTCGTTGCCTTATTGAGCGACTACTTTATCGCTACGTCAGCAGGTTCAGCAGACTCGCCGTTTTTGTTTGGGGTTGCAGCTTGGCGCTGGATGTTTTGGACAGCAGTCCCACCAGCAGTATTCTACGGGATGGTAGCTTTAACAATTCCTGAATCTCCCCGTTATTTGGTTGCCAAAGGACGAGAATCAGAAGCTGCTAACGTTTTGACCAAGATTTTAGGAGGTGACGTACTGCCAAAAATCGAAGAAATTCGGCAGACAGTGCTTCGCGAACGCCAACCCAGGTTTTCTGACCTCTTAAGCAGAAGTGGCGGACTCCTCCCAATTGTTTGGATAGGAATAGGCTTATCTGTATTACAGCAATTTGTTGGGATTAATGTAATCTTCTACTACAGCAGCGTTTTGTGGCGTGCTGTCGGCTTCTCCGAAAAAGATTCTTTGTCAATCACGGTGATTACAGGAGCCGTCAACATTATTACAACATTGATTGCGATCGCCTTCGTAGATAAATTTGGCCGCAAACCCTTACTCATAATCGGGTCAATCGGCATGACCTTGACCTTGGGGACGATGGCTTATCTCTTTGGCAATGCTCCCCTCGATGCTGCTGGAAACCCCAATCTCACTGGAAGCGCCGGGACTATGGCTCTCATTGCAGCCAACCTCTATGTATTTTGCTTCGGCTTTTCCTGGGGGCCAGTGGTTTGGGTACTGTTGGGAGAAATGTTTAATAACAAAATTCGAGCCGCCGCACTTTCGATTGCTGCTGCTATGCAATGGGTTGCTAATTTCGTCATTTCCACAACATTTCCTCCTATACTGCAATATTTCGGTCTAGGTTCTGCCTATGGACTCTATACAATTGCAGCAGCTACCTCATTCTTTTTCATTCTCTTTTTTATTAAAGAAACCAAAGGAATTGAGTTAGAAGACATGTAATTAGCATCCATCTAGTACCGCCGCGCGTAATTCGGATCTCTGTGTCCTCTGCGCCTCTGCGGTTCCTTAAAAAAATAACTTTGACAAATAGTTTTAGCCTTATATCAATTACCTGTGAGGTTGTATAGAACAAGGGGCTTAAGAAGAGAATCTCACTTTTGTAGAAAGCCCTTTAAACCTCACCCCAACCCTCTCCTTACTAAGGAGAGGGAGCAAAAATCTTGTTTCCCTCCGATGCTTTGGGGGGACTAAGGGGGTCAATTTAGGATACATTTGCAAAACTTGCGGGCTTAAGCCCCTTGCCTCACCAAGCCTGATTTTATGCATTTCCTAATTTGTCTAATGAGTCTGCATTCCCATTTATGATCCTCCATCGCGGAGAAAAATATCAGACAACAATTAAATACAAACTTTGGCTTCAGTCAATCACTAAAAAGATGGAAACTATCAATACGGCTCTTTGTTCATCTGGTTTGTCCGGCATGGTATTTCATGCGCCGTTTATTGATTTACATCCCGGATTTAAATTAGCAGGTTCTTGGGAAAGAAGCAAAAAGCTGATACAGCAACATTATCCTCATGTAAAAAGCTATCCTTCTTTGGAAGCATTGCTAGCAGACGATCGAGTAATCTTAGTGGTAGTAAATACACCCACTTATACCCATTACGATTATGCTAAACAAGCATTGCTTGCAGATAAACATATAGTGGTAGAAAAAGCATTCACCACAACGGTAGCAGAAGCCCAAAACCTGAAAGAATTGGCGCAAAAACAGGGCAAAAAATTATCTGTATATCAAAACCGCAGGTGGGATAGTGATTTTAAAACAGTCAAAAAAATTGTCCAAGAAGGCTTGCTGGGTGATATTATTGAAGCAGAATTTCAGTTTCAAAAATACAAACCAACCCTCAGCCATAAACAACACGTAGAAGCTCCAAGTCCTGGGGCAGGAACATTAAATAATTTAGGGCCGCACTTAATAGACCAAGCTTTGCATCTATTTGGGATGCCTGATGCTATTTTTGCAGACATCCGCATAACTAGGTTGCGATCGCAGGTAGATGATTGTTTTGAGTTGATACTATACTACGACAAACTGCGCGTCAAATTAAAAGCAAGTTTCCTTGTGCGTGAGCCTGCGCCTGCCTACATCATACATGGCACTAAGGGTTCTTTTGTTAAAAGCAGAGCCGATAAACAAGAAGAGTATTTAGTGGCGGGTATGAAGCCTAACACACTTGATTGGTATACAGAGCCGGAAAGTGAATATGGCTTACTTCATACTGAAAAAGACACAAAAATAATTCGGGAAAAAGTCAAAAGTTCACAAGGTAGCTATTTAGGCTATTACGATGCGGTGTACCAATCTATTGTTAATAATCAGCCAATTGCTGTTACTGCCGAAGACGGAATTAATGTAATGAGAATTATAGAAGCGGCTATGAAAAGCAGCAATGAGCAAAAACTCATAGCGTTGCTTTGAGTGAGCTAAAACCTAACTTAAAATATCTAACTTTAATGTTGACTAGCTCATACTTTGCTCCGAGTGTAACTTCTTTCGTTACAAGATCATAATTCAACCATTTTCAATTAATAAGTCAATGCTAAAAATTATTTTTCCTAGCTTTTTTCTTCTATTTTTGGCAATTCCAGCAGTTTGGGCAGCACCTCCAGAAGACGATCCGAATGCAGCAGATGCTAATAGGAGTTTGCAGGGACAAGTCACTTCTGTTTCCCAGTTTTCTGATGTACAACCAACCGATTGGGCATTTGGTGCATTGCAATCACTAGTAGAACGCTACGGTTGTATTGCAGGTTATCCCAATTCTACCTATCGCGGGAACCGTGCCTTAACCCGTTATGAGTTTGCCGCAGGTTTAAATGCTTGTTTGGATCGGATTAATGAGTTAATTTCCACAGCTACTAGCGATTTAGTTAATAAGCAAGATTTGGCAGTGATGCAAAAGTTGCAGCAAGACTTTGCCACAGAACTGACAACTCTGCGCGGACGAGTAGATACCGTAGAGGCACATACAGCAACATTAGAGGCGCAGCAGTTTTCCACAACTACTAGGTTGAATGCTCAAATTATTACCGCTATTAGTGATACCTTTGGCGATCGAGTAGGTGGCGATCGCGATGAATCTAATCTCTACTTTTCAAATCGGGGTCGTCTCAACTTTGAAAGCAGTTTCACTGGCAAAGATTTATTGCGAGTCCGGCTAGAATTTGGTAACTTTGCCAATTCTAATGGTGTCAGCCAAATTGCCGCAGCCACAGGCACAGGGATGACACGCCTGAACTTCGATTATGACAGCAACGAGACACTTTTTGTCCCCCACATCCGTTATTACTTCCCAGTCAGTGAATCCCTTAACTTCGTTGTTGGGCCTACAGGCATTGGTTACACCGACATTTCAACTACCGTCACTCCTCCCACAATTGCTGACGACGGTAATGGGGTTCCCTCACTATTTGGGTCGTACAGTCCCTTATTCCGGCGAGGTGGCGGTGGTGCAGCCGCTAACTGGAACATTACCAAAGACTTGGTTCTCACCTTGGGCTATTTAGCAAACAGTCCCAATGTGCCATCGGGGAGCAACGGCTTGTTTGATGGTGGCTACAATGCCCTGGCGCACTTAGCCTATTATGGTAAGCAAGGAGCGATCGGTGTTGCCTACTCTCATGGCTATAGCCCTGGTGGAGTACCCGATATCTCCGCTGGGACGGGTAGCGTCTTGTCAAACGCTCCTTTTGGCAACAACATTGCTACTTCCAACGATATTGTCGGCACACAGGGATACTATCGCTTCTCCCCAAATTTCCAAGTCCACGCTTGGGGTGGATATATTTGGGCAAATGCTAAGAGTTCTGGTTTGAGTGATATTTCCAATGGCAGGGGTGGAACAGATTCTCTATTTGTGAACAGTGGTGACAATGCCAATGTCTGGTTTGGGGCGGTTGGTGTGTCGTTTCCCGATGTGGGTGGTAGAGGCAATCTGCCAGGAATTCTCTTTGGTATACCCCCCCATGTCTCTAACAGTGATATCCGTCAAGAGCGAGACAACGCTTATCATATCGAAGCATTTTATCGTTACCGACTAAATGACAACATCTCAGTGACTCCTGGTTTTTGGGTGATCCTCAACCCGGAAAACGACAGCAGAAATGATACGCAGTATGTGGGTGTGCTTCGCACAACCTTCGATTTTTAACTGAATATGAATGGTTTGCTTGATGGACAGAGTGCTGAATACTCAGCACTCTTTAGGGACTTACAGTGAAAAAACAAAAATTATTGTTTTGTTACTACCAAATTCCACAGCGCATCAATCCCATTTCCTACATATTCTGAATCCTGGTGTTGTGAAATCCATTCGGCTACAGTAACAGTAACATTGCTGGAGTTTTTGCCCAGCTTGCCCAATGCTTGAGCAGCAGAGTTACGCACACTCCCATTATCATCTTTGAGTAAACCCACCAGTGCTTCCATTACCTGTGGCGAGGCGTTGCCCAACTTGCCCAATGCCTCAGTAGCAGAGTCACGCACAAACTTATTCTCATCTTTGAGTAAACCCAGCAGTGCTTCAATTACCTGTGGCGAAGTGTTACCCAACTTGCCCAATGCCTCAGCAGCAAAGTCACGTACACTATAATTCTCATCTTTGAGTAAACCCAGCAGTGCTTCAATTACCTGTGGCAAGGCGTTGCTCAAGTTGCCGAATGCCGCAGCAGCAGAGAAACGCACTGTATGATTTTCATCTTTGAGTAAACCCAGCAGTGCTTCAATTACCTGTGGCGAGGCGTTACCCAACTTGCTCAATGCCATAGCAACAAAGTAACGCACATCATCACTCTCATGTTTGAGTAAACCCAGCAGTGCTTCAACTACCTGCGGTGAGGCGTTGCCCAAGTTACCCAATGCCCAAGCAGCAGAGTAACGTACATCATTACTCTCATGTTTGAGTAAACCCAGCAATGCTTCAACTACCTGTGGCGAGGTGTTGCCCAACTTACCTAATGCTTCGGCAGCAGAGAAACGCACTATGTGACTTTCATCTTTGAGTAAAGCCAGCAGTGTTTCAACTACCTGTGGTGAGGCGTTACCCAACTTGCCCAATCCCCAAGCAGCAGAGTCACGCACTCTGTGACTCTCATCTTTGAGTAAACCTAGCAGTGCTTCAACTACCTGTGGCAAGGCTTTGCCCAAGTTACCTAATGCTTTAGCAGCAGAGTCACGCACTCTCTGACTCTCATGTTTGAGTAAACTCAGCAGTCCTTCAATTACCTGTGGTAAGGCGTTGTCCAAGTTGCCGAATGCAAAAGCAGCAAAGTAACTCATACCATCACTTTCATGTTTGAGTAAACCCAGCAGTTCTGCCAATACTTCCTGTTGTTCACCTAAAGCTGCCCGATATTCTCGCAGTCGCCATTCATCTATCAAATTTGCTGATGCTTTCAACAGTTGTAGTGCTTGAGCTTGAAACTTGGTTTCATTTAAATTGCAAAAAATTTGAAAAACCTGTGCTTTAACTTTGTAACCTATTCGTTGAGAATCGCTAACTTCAAGCTCAACTAATTTCTGCAAAATATCTGTAATCAAATTACCATCAGATAATTCTAAATCTTCTGCTAAACAAGTCCCTGCAAATAAAAGATTGCGGTGCAACCATTCTTCATAAGGAGTCTTTTGTTGCAGAATTGCTTCAATAATTCTTTTCGATTTATTTTGATTTTGTTGAGCTATTAACAGCAACAACACCTCTCGCCAGTGGGAATTGTGTAGATAATCTCGAATATGATTTAGTACTTCGTTAAAGTCTCCTGATTGGCGATCGCGTATTTCTTCACCTGCCAAATATTCCTGAAATGTCTTATGCACAAACGCATATCTATCTTGACCTTGTTCGTTTAATAAACCACAGCGTTCTGTAATATGGTCAACTAAGCGTTTTGCTTCCTCTTGAGCTTGATGTTTTTGAACTTGATAATGAAATTCACGAATATATTTGCTTAATTGCGTAATTAGCTCATCTCTATCAATCAGCGTACCGCCTTCTTTATCGCCACTTTCCCTTTGAGAATGAATCCAGTAAGCGAGGCGTTGCATCAATATTTTGATATCGTCCAATTGAATATAATTCAGCTTCCAAGACTTAATATCATTGTTTTCATCTCCCTTCAATAGCCTATCAACTGCCTGGTTATAAAGTTCATATCGGTATCTAGGCAAATGTGTCTTATCGCCGCAATGAATCAAAGCAATAATTTTCATTAATAAAGGATTGCGTGCTAATAATTTAATGCGTTCTTGTGCTGCTAATGCTTTTTTTAAACTTTCTTGAAGCTGTTGTGCTTTTTCTGGGTTGTTTGGCAGTCTGCTGTTATACCATTGCTGAATAAATAAATCAATTTGACTATCATCAAATTTTTCCAGATGATAATGAGGGAATTCATCTGTACCAAAAAACTCTCGACTATAACCTGCTGGACGCGAAGTTATAATTGCCCGATTTTGAGAATATTGTCCGAGAAAGCTGTGAATTATCTTTACAAATTCATAGCGATCGCTTGCTTTAGCGATTTCATCTAAGCCATCAAGTAAAATTAACGCTCTCCCATCTTCTAACCAATGTTCAAAGAAACCTTTGGGCAATTCTTTAACATGAATACTTTTGGCAAAATTGCGTACATATTCTAAAATATTCTTCGTTGAAGCTTTGCCTAAGTCTCTAATTCTAATCAAAATTGGCAGTAACTCTAAGTCTGCTGATAAACCGAGTTTTTCAGTTTGCTGTTCAGCCAGCATCACAGCAAAGTAACTCATCAAAGTTGTTTTACCAATTCCTGGTTCTCCCAACACAACAAATTTATTGCGTGTACTTTCTTTCAGCAGTTCTTTTGCTGAGAATTTCTTGCCACTACTTTGTTGTTCCCAAAGTAAATTTTGCTGGGGTTGGTGGTTGGCTGTCTCTTCCAAAGCCAAATCTAGATTCAATTTTAAACCGATGCTTTCTCTAACTTCCACCTGCTCAACTACATTAGGCATCACAAAAATTTGTGGTAGTTTAGCAAATTTTTCTTCTTCTTTTGTTTTTACCTTTATTCCGACAAATTCAACACCATCAAAATAGCCTAACAGTTGTTTAAGGTAATCTGATTTAGCGATTTGAAACTTTAAATATGTATTAGTGTGTTCAAAATAAGCATCTGCAAACTTTTTCAGCCAATGTTCAATACTTTTATCGTGAAACTTTAAGTTTGGCTTGTCTGATTTAATTTTGTGGAATATTTGAATTAAAACTTGTAGATTGGGGGTTGTTTTCTCTGTAAAAGGCTTCTGTAATTCTTCTTGAACTCCTGTATCTTTGAAAAACCTCTCTAAAAGTTCTCTCGCATCCTTTGGAGTACAATGAAAAAAGAAATGCTGATGAGAATCTCGATCGGAATCCCACTCCTCAGCGGATTGTACGCCTGCTTTCAAAGCTTTTTCTAAGTCTGTAGGATTTAATGCACTATTGATTTTCTTAACAAGTTCTGGAAATACTGCTTTTCCTACTGAGCCAGCAATAGTTAATAACTCTGCACTCATATTGCTTGAGATATATAGTTTATATACATACTACATGCTTATTAGCTTTGTCAGTTGTTGTGCGAATTTTACAACTGATTCAGGGATAAAATAATCCTGATTACCTGCAACTGTTGCTTTTTCCATGAGCAACACAATGAACCTATCCTACTATCTAAAAATCCCTAATTCTTCTTGTAAAATATGCTTAAAAACTTTGATTTTTCGTTTTTAGCGCTCACTCAGCTTAAGAGGTTGTTTAAAAAGTAGTTGGCTGTGATTTTGATCGCACTATTACCCCCCTTAATCCCCCCTTGTAAAGGGGGGAGACCGGAAATCTTGTTCCCTCCCCTTTGCAAGGGGAGGGTTAGGGTGGGGTAAAACTGACGCGAAAACCAAGTGAGTAAGCTATTTCTGGCGATGCCTACGGCTGGCTGCGCCTACGCATTTGCTATTTCGGCGAACGCATTTGCTATTTCGGCGTACTCATTTGCTATTTCGGCGTACTCATTTGCTATTTCGGCGAACGCATTTGCTATTTCGGCGAACGCATTTGCTATTTCGGCGTACTCATTTGCTAT